>DATFVJ010000143.1:0-2685 GCA_035260365.1 Streptosporangiaceae bacterium | reverse complement strand
GGGCAGGAGCGCCAGCCAGCCTGGCCGGCGTCCGGAGGCTCGCCGTTCGGCCTGCACCGGGTCGTGGCGCCCGCGGGCGTACTGCCGCAGGCCGCGCTCCGGCTTGACACCCGGCCGCAGATAGGCCCCGACGAGGTCCGCGTCGCGGTCGAGCGGCTTAACCTGGACGCCGCCTCCTACCGGCAGCTGCGCGATGCGCACGGCGGCGACCCGGCCGCGATCAGGGCGGCCGTGCTCGAGATCATCCAGACGCGCGGCAAGATGCACAACCCCGTGACCGGATCGGGCGGCATGTTGGTGGGCGTGGTGGACGAGGCCGGGCCGGCCTCACCGCTCGGCCTGAAGCCCGGGGACAGGATCGCGACGCTCGTCTCCCTCACCCTGACCCCGCTCGTGATCACCGACGGTCTGGCCCGCTGGGAGGGCGCCTCGGAACAGGTGCCGTGCCAGGGGCACGCAATCCTGTTCGGCCGCTCGGTCGCCGCCGTGCTGCCCGACGATCTGCCGGTGCCGCTCGCCCTCGCCGTCCTCGACGTCTGCGGAGCCGCGGCGCTGACCTCCCGCGTGGTGGCCTCGTACGCGGGTGCGGCCGCCCCCCAGGGCCGTGCGCCCGCGTCTGGCACTCCTCCCGCGGGCGTCACGGTCGCGGTCATCGGGGCGTCGGGCAAGAGCGGCAGCCTGTCCGCGGCGGCCGCCCGCCAGGCCGGCGCGAGCCGGATCATCGGGGTCGTGCCGGACGGCGCACAGGCAGCGCTGGTCCGTACGGCGGCCCACACGGTACCAGGAGCGGCACCGGGCCCATCGGGCGCGCGGCCGGGCCTGGCCGACGACGTCGTGATCGCCGATGCTCGTGATCCGGTGGCGCTGGCCGACGCGGTGACGCGGGCCGGGGGGCCGGCCGACGTGACCGTGGTCTGCGTCGACGTGCCCGGCTGCGAGGGCGGTGCGATCCTCGCGACCGCGCCGGGCGGCACTGTGATCTTCTTCTCCATGGCCACCTCGTTCACCGCGGCGGCGCTCGGCGCGGAGGGCCTGGCCGCCGACGTGACCATGCTCATCGGCAACGGGTACACGCCCGGCCACGCGCGCCTTGCCCTTGACCTCACCCGGGCCGAACCGGCCGTGCGAGCCCTCGTCGAGCGGCGGGTGGCACAGTGACACCGATGCCGCGCGTGACGCCGAAACTCGGTCTTGACCCCGCGCTGGTCAGCGAGGCCCGCGCGCTGGCCGAACGGGCGGGCGGCCCGATCGTCGACCTGGCGCGTACGCACACGACGGTGTCGGTCGAACGCGCCGTGCTCAGGCTGGCCGGGCTGGCGGGCGCGGACGGCGACGGCATGCCGTGGGTCAACCGGCTCACCGACGCGGTCCGCGAGCAGACCGGGCTATCCCACGGCGTCGCCCTGCCCGTCTGGGACGCGCTGCGCCGCGGCGGTTACCCGGATCTGCGGGCGCTCGCCGCCGCGGCCGCCGGCGGCACAGCCAGGTTCCGCATCGCGGACGGCAGCGACGCCGAGGCGGCGCGGCAGGCGGCCGCGCGCGCGGTCGGTGCGGGCATCGGCGTGATCGACGCGCGCCGCGCCGAGCGCGCCGCGATGATCCGCGACACCGCGGAGCCGCCCATGCCGTGGATCTACCTGATCGTGGCCACCGGCGACATCTACGAGGACATCCCGCAGGCGCAGGCCGCCGCGCGCGAGGGCGCCGACATCATCGCGGTGATCCGCTCCACCGGTCAGTCACTGCTCGACTACGTGCCGGCGGGCGCGACCCGCGAAGGGTACGCGGGCACCTACGCCACGCAGCAGAACTTCCGCCTGATGCGCGCGGCGCTTGACGACGTGTCACGCGAGCTGGGCCGTTACGTGCGGCTCACCAACTACGCGTCCGGCCTGTGCATGCCCGAGATCGCGGTGCTCGCCGGGCTCGAGCGGCTGGACATGATGCTGAACGACTGCATGTACGGCATCATCTTCCGCGACATCAATCCGCAGCGGACCTTCATCGACCAGCGGCTGGCCAGGCAGATCCACGCCCGGGCCGGCATCGTCATCAACACCGGCGAGGACAACTACCTCACCACGGCCGACGCCGTGGACGCCGCGCACACGGTGGTGGTGAGCCAGCTGCTCAACGAGTACTTCGGCCGCGAGGCGGGGCTGACCGACGCCCAGCTCGGGCTTGGGCACGCCTTCGAGATCAACCCGGCCGTCCCCGGCTCGTTCCTGCTCGAGCTCGCCCACGCGCAGCTGGTGCGGGAACTGTTCCCCGGCGCGCCGCTGAAGTACATGCCGCCGACCAAGCACATGACGGGAAACATCTTCGCCGGCTACCTGCTCGACGCGTTCTTCAACCTGTGCGGGCTGATGACCGGCCAGTCGATCCTGCTGATCGGCATGATGACAGAGGGCATCCACACCCCGTTCCTTTCCGACCGCGACCTGGCGCTCGAGAACGTCCGCTACGTGCGGGAGGCGGCCGGGCGGCTGGGCGACGACTTCCGTCCTGGCCCGGACTCGCCCGTGACCCGCCGCGCCCACCAGGTGCTGAGGGAGGCGGTTGACCTGTTGCGGCGCATCGGCGCCGACGGGCTGCTCCGCGCGATCGCCGACGGCACGTTCGGCGTGACCAGGCGGCCGCCGGACGGCGGGAAGGGGCTGGACGGGGTGGTACCGCACGCCGAGG
>DATFVJ010000142.1:0-5476 GCA_035260365.1 Streptosporangiaceae bacterium | reverse complement strand
CTGGCGCCTACTGGTCCCGCCAGGTCCTGTTCACCCGCGCGCTGACGATCGGCGGCGGCACCACGGACATCCAGCTCAACATCATCGCCGAGCGGCTGCTCGGGCTCCCCCGCGATCCCGAGCCTGGCGCGTAGGCGCCGTCGCGGCGAGCCGCTGCCGCCGGCAAATCCGCCGCCGCGACCCGAAACCGCCACCGGGGGGCGCTTCCAGGCTGAACACCGACCCGGCCGGTAGCCTGACGGCAAAGGGGGTGTCGATGCCAGACGGTGACCGCCACGAGCGATCCTCCGGCGCCCGCGGGCCGGGTTACCGAGGCGACGACATGCCCGCACCGCGGCCGGGACATTATCCGCCGCCCGCCGTTCCGCCGCGCCCGCCGCGCCGCCGCGGCATGCCCTCACCGGCGCAGCAGCGGCTGATGGCCAGGATCGCGTCCGGGCGGAGGGCCCGCAGGCAGCGGACGCTGCTCATCGCGTGCGGCCTGATCTCCACCCTGGTGCTCGTCGTTTCCGGCGGCGCGTGGGCGCTCACCGGCTACGTCAACGGCAACGTCGGCAGGGTCAACGCGGGCACCGCGGGCACGCCGCCGAGCGGACCGCTGAACATCCTGCTCGCGGGGGTGGACCGCCGCTCCGGCCTGACCCCGGCGCAGGAGGCCCAGCTGCACGTCGGGCACGTCGTCAGCTTCAACTCGGACACCATGATGCTGATCCACCTGTCCGGTGATCACACCAAGGTGACCGTAGTGAGCCTTCCGCGTGACACGTGGCTCGCCATCCCTGGCCACGGCATGAACAAGATCAACGCCGCGTACGGGCTCGGCGGGCCGCGGCTGATGGTGCGGACGGTCGAGCAGGCGACCGGCGTGACGATCAACGACTACATCGAGGTCAACTTCCTCGGGTTCGTGCGCGTGATCGACGCCCTCGGCGGGGTCGATATCTGCCTGCCGCAGGCGCTGGCCGACTCCTACAGCGGGCTGCACCTGTCGGCCGGCAAGCACCACGTGGACGGCATCACGGCACTCAAGTACGCGCGCGACAGGCACTCGTTCGCCACCGAGGATCTGGCCAGGATCGACAACCAGCAGCGTCTGCTCGCCTCGCTGCTCAACGAGGCGATCAGCGGCGGCACGCTGGCCAACCCGCTGCGGCTGTCCAGATTCCTGAGCGCCGCGCTCGCCGCGGTCAGAGTCGACAACGGCCTCAACGTGGCCGCTCTCGCGGACCAGATGCGGGGTATCTCCACCAGCAAGGTGGCGTTCACGACCGTGCCCATCGCCGACGCCAACTTCACGGCGCCCGACGGCCAGTCCGCGGTCCAGTGGGACACGGCCGCGGCGGGCCGGCTGTTCGGCGCGATCAGCAGCGACACCCCCGTCTTCACGCCGCCGGCCAAGAAGCCGGCCAAGCGCAAGCCGGTGGTGGTGGACGTCTACAACGGCACCCTGATCGGCGGCCTGTCCGCGGCCACCGGCGCGCAGCTCACCCAGCTCGGCTTCCACGTGAGCGCCGGCCTGACGTGGCCGCGGCAGGATGTCAGCCGGACGGTGATCTACTATCCGCCGGGTCAGCTGGCGACCGCGCGCCAGGTCCACGCGGTCCTGCCGGGCGCGTCGCTGCGTCAGCGGTCAGGGCCGCAGGCGATCAGGGTGGTGCTCGGGGTGAACGGCTACCAGTTCGTCGCGCCGTCGTCCGCGAGCCCGTCAGGTCCCAGCCAGTTCAACGCGAAGACGGCCGCTCAGAACGCGTGCCGGTGACGGCTTGCCGGTCACGAGCAGTTCGCCCGCGCCGCGGAAGCGGTCACGTGATAGAAGTCGCCTGGATAGGCCGGCGCATCGGTGAGCTGTATCCGCGAACTGGCCATAGCCAGCCACTCGTCCTCCGGCGTCACGTCGAGCCAGGGATCCTGGGACCTGGCGAGTCGCGCCGCGGCGCGTTCGGCCTCGGCCCCGAGCCGCTCCTGCAGTATGTGCCACCGCCGCGCCCATTCGTCTTCGTCGCCTTGGCAGGCGCGCACGAAAGCCAGCGTGATCGGGAACGACGGCACGATGCGCCCGCTCACCGCCGCGGCCAGCTCGGGCGCCGCCTCGTCCGACCGGCGCGCGAGCTCTTCGAACGAGGGGTTGCCCGCGGCCTGGCGTAACGCCTGCAAGCCGACGGCGAACTCGGCCAGCGAACCCGGCGCCGGGTCGGGCGGCTCCGGCAAGCGTCCCATCACGCGACCTTCCGGAAGAAATCCCGAGGAGTCAAGGCCATCAAATCCCGGCCCGGGCGGCCGCCACAACCCACCGGCGCGACACACCCATCACACAGGGGGTGGTACGAATGACGCCATGACAGCGGACACGGCGGACGCGGCCGACCCAGCGGGCGATGCTGCCGTCAGGGACGAAGCGGAGCGGTGCCTCCGCGCGCTCGCCGGTGCGCAGGCGCGGCTTCGCGACGATCAGTGGACCGCGATCCGTGCCCTGGTCACCGAGCGCCGTCGCGCGCTCGTCGTACAGCGCACCGGCTGGGGAAAGTCGGCCGTCTACTTCGTCTCGACCGCGCTGCTGAGGGCGCGCGGCGCCGGGCCCACGGTCATCGTCTCCCCACTGCTCGCGCTGATGCGTAACCAGATCGCGGCCGCGCAGCGGGCCGGCATCCACGCCCGCACGATCAATTCGGCCAACCCGGAGGATTGGGACGAGATCTACGCCGAAATCGGCTCCGGCGCGACCGACGTCCTGCTCGTCAGCCCCGAGCGGCTCAACAACCCGGACTTCCGCGACCTCGTGCTGCCGAAGCTGACCGCCTCCGCCGGGCTGATCGTCATCGACGAGGCACACTGCATCTCCGATTGGGGTCACGACTTCAGGCCCGACTACCGGCGGCTGCGCACGGTCGTCGCCGACCTGCCGCCCGGCGTGCCGGTACTTGCCACCACCGCCACGGCGAACGCCCGCGTCACCCGCGACGTCGCCGAGCAGCTGAGCTCGGGCTGGCGCGGGGCGGGCGAGCCACCCGCCACGCTGGTGCTGCGCGGACCGCTCGACCGGGAGAGCCTGCATCTGGCGGTGGTGCGCCTGCCCGCGCCCGCGGCGCGGCTGGCGTGGCTCGCCGACCACCTCGGTGACCTGCCAGGCTCGGGAATCGTCTATACCCTCACCGTCGCCGCGGCGAACGACATCGCCGGGTTCCTGCGCGCGCAGGGCCACGCCGCCGCTGCTTACACGGGGCAGACCGACGGAGCCGAACGGCTACGCGTGGAGGACGACCTCCTGGACGGCAGGCTCAAGGCGGTCGTGGCGACGAGCGCGCTCGGCATGGGGTTCGACAAGCCTGACCTCGGTTTCATCGTCCACCTCGGCGCGCCGCAGTCACCGGTCGCCTACTACCAGCAGATCGGCCGGGCCGGGCGTGCCGTGGCGCGGGCCGACGTGATCCTGCTCCCAGCCGCCGAGGACCGCGACATCTGGGCCTACTTCGCGAGCCTGGCATTCCCGCCCGAACGTGTCGTGCGCGCCACGCTCGGCGCGCTGGCCAGCGCGAATGGCCCCCAATCGCTCGCGGCTCTCGAGACGAGCGTGGATCTCACGCGCAGCCGTTTGGAAATGATGCTGAAGGTGCTCGACGTGGACGGCGCGGTGCGGCGGGTGCGGGGCGGCTGGGAGGCGACCGGGCAGCCATGGGTCTACGACGCCGAGCGCTACACCCGCGTCGCCGCGGAACGCTCGCGCGAACAGGAAGCGATGCTCGCGTACGCGGCCACCGCGACCTGCCGGATGGAGTACCTGCGCCGCGAACTCGACGATCCGCACGCGGCGCCGTGCGGCCGGTGTGACAACTGCACCGGGCGCGCCCAGAACGCCGAGATAAGCGCGGCGGCGGCCACCGCCGCGCAGACGCGGCTGCAGCGCCCTGGCGTCGAGGTCGCGCCGCGCCGGATGTGGCCGGGCGGGATGAAACCGCTCGGTGTCGCCGTCTCCGGGCGCATCCCGGCCGAGGCCGGGGCGGAGACCGGCCGGGCCGTCGGCCGGCTGACCGACATCGGCTGGGGGAGCAGGCTGCGGCGGATGCTGGCCGACGGCGCACCGGACGAGCCGTTGCCCGGCGAGCTGTTCGGCGCGGTGGTGGCGGTGCTCGCCGCCTGGGACTGGCCGCAGCGCCCGGCCGGGGTCGTGGTGCTGCCTTCGCGCACGCGCCCGCGGCTCATCACCGCGCTTGGCGAGCAGATCGCGCGGACGGGCCGCCTCCCGTATCTGGGCGCGCTCGGCTACGCGGGGGACGGCCCGGCCGGGCGCCAGCACAACAGCGCGCAGCGGCTGCGTGCGCTGTGGCACGCGATGACGGTCCCGGGACCGCTGCGCGCGTCGATGGCGCAGCTCGACGGCCCCGTGCTCGCGGTGGATGACCGGATCGAGACGGGCTGGACGATGACGGTGGCCGCGAAACTGCTGCGCGAAGCGGGCGCGCCCGCGGTCCTGCCGTTCGCCCTCGCCGTCACGACATAGCCGCCGTCGACGTCACGGCGTGGCAATGTGCCGCGGGCCGCGTTCGCTGCCCATCGGCGCCGCGGATCGGATGTGTCATAGCCCACGCGATCCGCGGCGCCGGTGCGAATGGGCGTCACCCGGGGGCCGTTGCTCATCTCACGGCCCCCGGTATCCATCATGTCGGGCTCGGGTGTCAGCCGCCGAGCACGGGGGAAACGGGCACGCACACCGGCGGAGTCGCGTGCGCGGGATCGAGCGCATTCAGCACGTCGTGCAGCGCCACCGGGTCGTAGATGATGCCCAGGTGGTCGGTGAGGTCGAGAACGCACTGGTTCTGCAGGGTGATGTTGGTGACATCGGGGCCGCTGAGGAACGCTGACGAGTACGGCGTCACGACCTCGTCGTAGCGGGTCTCGATGACCGTGTAGGCGACTCCCGGGACGGTGTCTCCGCCGGCGTTCAGGCGAGTGAGGAACGCGGACCCGGCGGACTGTTCGGTGCAGGCCGCGCAGAGTGAGGTCAGGAAGGACGAACCACCGGGGAAAGCCTGCAGCAGGCCGAGCAGGCCGTCCAGGTTCGTGCCATGGTTGGACGGCGCGAGCCCGACCAGGACGTTGACCTTGCTCGCACCGCCGAGGAACTTGAGGTAGTAACGCGGCATCATGCCGCCCTGCGAGTGGCCGACGATGTCCACCTTGCTCGCGCCGGTGGCCGAAATGACCTGGTCGACGAAGGCAGCGAACTGGGCGGCCGAAGCGGCGATCTCCTCGTATCCCTGCAGCGGGTTGCCCGCCGAGCCGCCGTAGTTGAGCGCGAAGACGCAGTAGCCCGCGTTCTTGAGCAGCGGGGACAGCGCTTGCCAGCTATCGGTCATGTTCCCGAACGTGCCGTGCACGAGCACGACCGGGTAGGGGTGCGCGGCGGCCGGCTTGCAGGAGAAGTCGTTGGCGCCGGGTGGGGCGGATCCCGGGCTGGAAAGCTCGGCCGTGATGCCAGCGG
>DATFVJ010000141.1:0-10385 GCA_035260365.1 Streptosporangiaceae bacterium | reverse complement strand
CCACCTCAGGAACAAAGAGCCCGGCTGGCGGCGCAAGCTGGTGATCAACGCGTCGGCCGGCGCGCTCACCGCCCTGGTGGTGGTGATCTTCGCGGTGGTGAAGTTCACCGAGGGCGCCTGGCTGGTGGTCGTGGCGTTCCCGATCCTGGTGTTCGCGCTGATCCGGCTCAACCGCGAATACCGGATGGAAGCCGGGGTGCTGGAAAGCCTCGGCGAGCGCAAACCGCCCCGCGACCCGCCGAACTACCCACGGCGCACCGTGCTGGTGTTCGTGGACGACTACGACCTGGCCACCATCGCCGCCCTCCGCTACGCGCGCGGCCTGCGGCCGACCGCGCTGCGGGCGGTGCATTTCGTGATCGACCAGCAACAGGCGGACCGGCTTCGCGATGACTGGCTGCGCGCGGACCGGGGCATCCCACTCGACTTCGTCGACTGCGCGGACCGCCGGCTGACGCGTGCCGCCGCCGAACTCGTCGCCCGCGAGGCCAGCCAGGAAGGCACCTTCGTGACCGTTGTGCTGCCGCGCCGCAGCTACTCGCCGCTGCTCGGCCGGCTGCTGCACGACCGCACCGCGGACAAGATCGCCCGCGTGGTGAGCCGGATACCGCACAGCGCCGCCACGATCATCCCGTTCGACATTCAGGCCCGGGTCGAGGTGCTGCACGAACGGCAGGCAGGCCGGCCTGCGAGAACATTCGCCCCGCCGCCCGACGCCAAGGTCGTCGAGCACGAGCGGCCCAAGGTCCAGGCGGGTGTGACGCCGATCGGATCGGTCACCGGCCCCGGCCGGGCCACGGTCGAAGGCCGGATACACAGCGTCGAGATCCGGCCGGTGGAGCGCAGTTGCGTGCTCGCCGTCGCCGTAGCCGACGCGACCGGGGAGCTGACCGCGCTGTTCTACGGCCGCACCCACATCGCTGGGGTGGACCCTGGCTCGAGGATCAGGCTCCGCGGGCCGGTCGGCGTCGGTGACGGGGGAGCAACGATGACCAACCCGGCATACGAGCTGCTGCCTTAGGCTTGGTGGTGTCAGGGAGGTAACGCGCCGAATGGGGTCCGGGCACCATATGACGTCGACCGGCCGCTACCGTGGCCGGCTGGCCGTCGCGCTTGGCATCACGATCACGGTCCTCGCCGTCGAGGTGGCCGGCGGTTTCGTCACCGGATCGCTCGCCCTGTTCGCCGACGCGGGGCACATGGCCACCGACGCCGCGGGTCTTGGGCTCTCCCTGCTCGCGGCGCACATCGCCACCCGCCCCGCGACCACGCAGCGCACGTTCGGCTACGCGCGCGCCGAGATCCTCGCCGCCACAGGCAACGCGCTGCTGCTCTTCGCCGTGGGAACGTTCATCCTCGTCGAAGGCGTGCGCCGTCTCGTCACGCCGCCGCCGGTGCGGCCCGGTCTGATGATCGTGTTCGGTGCCCTGGCACTGGCCGGCAGCGCCACGTCGGCCCTGCTGCTGCGGCGCGGCCAGGCCGACAGCCTGAACGTGCGCGGCGCCTTCGTCGAGGTCGTCTCGGACGCGCTCGGCGCGGCCGCGGTGGTGGTCGCGGGCATCCTGATCGCGCTGACCGGACTCACCCGCGCGGACGCGCTCGCGTCGCTCGCGATCGGGGCGTTCATCCTGCCGCGCACCTGGCGGCTGCTCAGGGATGCGATCGACGTGCTGCTCGAGGCGACGCCCAAGGGCGTCGACCTCGACGAGGTACGGCGTCACCTGACCGAACTAGAGGGCGTGGCCGACGTGCACGACCTGCACGCGTGGACGATCACATCCGGCCTGCCCGTGCTGTCGGCCCACGTGGTCGTCGAGACGTCCGTGCTGGCCGGCGGCCACGGCCCGAAGATGCTCGACCTGCTCCAGGAATGCCTGCGCGGCCACTTCGACGTGGAGCACTCCACGTTCCAGCTCGAACCCGGCGGTCACGCCGATCACGAGCCTTCCGTCTGCCGGTAGCGCTCAGGTCTGGCCGAGGATCCGCGTCAGGGTCGCCGTCGTCCCGGTCGGCGGCGGAGCCTCGCTCACCAGGCGGTTCAGCCCGGTCCAGGCTTGCACGGCGCCTTCCGCGGGCGGGTGGATTCACGCCTCATTTTGGTGAATCTCGCCGCTGGTCAGCGATTTTTCTCGACGATCCATCGCCGCGGCGGGCCAGCCGGCGCGGCGGGCCAGCCGGCGCGGCGGGCGCGGTTACGCTGTTGCGCGGACGCGGTTGACATGCTAGGCAGTGTTGTAAAGCTGGGTTGTAAAGCTGGGTTGCAGAAGCTGGGGTAGTTCAAGCTGGGTATGTGCGCCGGGAGGCCGCCGTGACGACGTACGACCGCTACACAATCCCGGCCGAGCCGGGCACGTGGGATGTTCCCGCCGCTGGTGCGGCCAGGTTCACCTGGGAGTACGACGACGGCCGTGACCGGCTGCTCGCGCTGTACCAGAAGGGCAAGGACAAACAGTGGGACGCGCAGAAGCGGATCGACTGGAGTATCGAGGTCGATCCGGTCAACGTGGTCGGCGTCCCCGAGGAGTTCAACCCGCTGTTCGGCACTCCGATCTGGGAGAGGATGACCGAGGCGGAGCGGGACGAATTCGGCCACCACCAGAGTTCGTGGCTGTTCAGCCAGTTCCTGCACGGCGAGCAGGGCGCGCTGACCGTCGCGGCCAGGATCGTCGAGTCCGTGCCCGACCTCGACTCGAAGTTCTACGCCTCCACCCAGGTGATGGACGAGGCGCGGCACGTGGAGCTCTACAACAGGTTCATCCAGGACAAGATCGGGATGTTCTACCCGGTCAACCAGGATCTGGCCCGGCTGCTCGCCAGCGCGCTCACCGACGGCCGCTGGGACATGCCCTACCTGGGCATGCAGGTGCTGATCGAAGGGCTCGCGCTCGCCGCCTTCGGCGTCTACCGCGACCTGTCGACCAACGCGCTCGTGAAGCAGTTGCTCGCCTACGTCATGCAGGACGAGGCCAGGCACGTGGCGTTCGGCCGGCTCGCGCTGCGCGACTACTACGCGGGGCTGACCGAGGCCGAGCGCGCCGAGCGCGAGGAGTTCGTCGTCGAGGGCTGCTATCTCATGCGCGACCGCTTCCGCAGCCAGGAGGTCTTCACCCGGCTCGGGCTGCCGCTCGACGAGTGCCTGCAGTACGTCGACAACTCCCCCATGTACAAGCTCTACCAGTCGCTGCTGTTCAGCAGGATCGTGCCGTGCGTGCGGGACATCGGGCTGTGGGGTGACAAGGTCCAGCGCGCCTACGCCGACATGGGCGTCCTGGACGCGGCCGCGGGCGACCTGGCCGCGCTGATGCGCCAGGACGAGGAGATCGCGGAAACCTACGACCGGGAGGTCGCCGCCCGCCAGGCCGAAGTCGACGCCGCGATCGCAGGCGGCGCGGCAGACCAGCCGGGCTGACCGCCGGGTTCCCCGCCCGGCCGCTCCCGCTCCCCCGCTCGCGGCGACCGCCGGTTTGCTCTCCCCGATGCCGTGCCTGCGGTGGCGCGGTGAGGCGGCGCGGTGAGGCGGCGCGCGGCAGCCGTTCGGGATATGGGTGTTCCGCCAGATCACGGTGGGTGAGCTTCGCCACCTCGCCGCGGCGTTCTTGCCGCCGTACGATCAGCAGGCAGCGACGCACGATTCCCGCGAAACCCGGCAAAGGGGAGGACACGTGTCCGATGCGGTGGCGAGCCCGCAGGCCGGCACGGCGGCCCCCCCGTCGCGCGGCTTTCCAGCGTTCCCGGCCGGCTTCACCTGGGGCGTCGCCACGGCGTCGTACCAGATCGAGGGCGCGGTCACCGAGGACGGTCGCAGCCCGTCGACCTGGGACGAGTTCTGCCATCAGCCGGGAAAGACCCGCGACGGGCACACCGGTGACGTGGCGGCCGACCACTACCACCGGTGGCGGGAGGACGTCGCGCTGATGGCCACGCTCGGCCTCACCGCGTACCGGTTCTCCATCGCCTGGCCCCGGGTGCAGCCGTCCGGCTCCGGCGAGGTCAACAAACCGGGCCTGGACTTCTACGACCGCCTCACCGATGCGCTCTGCGAGGCAGGCATCACCCCGGTCGCCACGCTGTTTCACTGGGACCTTCCGGCCACGCTCGAGCACGCCGGCGGCTGGCTGTCGCGCGACACCGCGTACAGGTTCGCGGACTACGCAGAGATCGTCGCGGCCAGGCTCGCCGACCGGATACCGATGTGGATCACGCTGAACGAGCCGTACGTGGTCATGGCGTTCGGCTACGGGCTGGGCGTCCACGCGCCCGGCCGGTCGCTCATGCTGCACGCGATTCCCGCCGCGCACTACCAGCTGCTCGGGCACGGCCTCGCCAACCGGGCGCTGCGGGCGGCGGGCGCGCGGCAGGTCGCGATCACCAACAACTACTCGCCCGCGCTGCCGGCCAGCGACGACCCGGGCGACGTGGCCGCCGCTGCCGCCTACGACGTCCTGCACAACCGGCTGTTCACCGATCCGGTGCTGCTGCGCCACTACCCGGATCTGGGCGGTTTCGGCCCTGAGGCGGCCGGGCTGCTGCCCGTCGAGGACGGCGATCTCGACGTGATCGCCACACCGGTGGACGCGATCGGGGTGAACTACTACAGCCCGATGCGGCTGTCCGCGCTGCCCGGCTCGCCGCTGCCGTTCAGCATGCAGCCGATCCCTGGTTACCCGGTGACCGCGTTCGGCTGGCCGGTGATCCCCGGCGGGCTGCGCGACATCCTGGTCGAGCTTCGCGTCAGGTACGGTGACGCGCTTCCGCCGCTTTACGTCACGGAGAACGGCTGCTCCCGCGATGACGTCCCGGCCGCGGACGGGACGGTGACCGACCCCGAGCGGATCAGCTACCTCGACGGCCACATCCGCGCGATGCACGAGGCGATGACCGCCGGGGTAGACGTGCGCGGCTACTTCGTCTGGTCCCTGATCGACAACTTCGAGTGGTCGGAGGGATACCACCAGCGGTTCGGGCTCGTGTATGTCGACTTTGACACGCAGGCGCGCCTGCCGAAGGATTCCTTCGCCTGGTACCGGAACCTCATCGCGCTGCAGCGGCTGGGCGGCCCCGGGGTCAAGCCGCCGCGGCGGCCCAGCGCCTGACGCGCGCCCGTCGCAGGGGTGAGCGAGCACTTCCCACCCGAAAACGCTGGGCGGGTGGTTAATCGAAGGAGCCGGCTTGGCCGGGCGCTTCGCGTCCGACAGGCTCGTATCGTGCACACCACAAAGCGGCCGGCAGCGCGGCCGCGCAACGACCCGGCACAGTACGAGGATCTCGCCGACCAGTGGTGGGAGCCCCGCGGGGCGTTCGCCATGCTGCACTGGCTCGCGGCGGCGCGCGCGGCCCTTGTCCCGCCCGCGGCGCGGCCCGGCGCGGTGCTGCTTGACGTCGGGTGCGGCGGCGGGCTGCTCGCGCCGCGCCTGACCGGAGCCGGCTACCGGCACGTGGGCGTCGACCTGTCGCCGTCGGCGGTGGGCATCGCCCGTAGGCACGGCGTGCAGTACGTACTGCGCGGCGACGCGCACACGCTGCCGGTCGCCGACGAGACGGCCGACGTCGTCGCGGCGGGCGAGATCCTCGAGCACGTCACCGATCTGCGCGCGGTCGTCGCCGAGTGCTGCCGGGTCCTGCGGCCCGGCGGAACGCTCGTCCTCGACACGCTCGCCGACACGTGGCTCGCCCGGGTGCTCGCCATCTCGGTCGCCGAACGGCTGCCCGGCGGCGCGCCGCCGGGGCTGCACGACCCGGCGCTGTTCGTCGACCGGCAGGCGCTGACCGCCGAGTGCGCCCGCCACGGCGTGCGGCTCCGCCTGCGCGGGCTGCGGCCGCACGTCCGCGACGCGGCCCGCTGGCTCGCCAGGCTCAGGCCCGATGTCCGAATGGTCCCTGCCCGCTCGACGTCGGTGCTGTTCCAGGGCATCGGGGTAAAGGAAAATCCATGACACCACGCGACGCGATCGAAACGGCGAGGAAACTGACCCCGCGGCTGGCCAGCCGGGCGGCGGGCTACGACGCCGAGGGCGCGTTTCCGGCCGGCGACTTCGCCGACCTGGCCGACGCGGGCCTGCTCGGCCTGATGGTGCCGGCCCGGCTCGGCGGGGCCGGCGCGGGCTTCGCCGACTACACCGAGGTGGCGATGGCGCTCGCGGAAGGAAACCCCGCCACCGCGCTCATCTACAACATGCACGCGTCGGTCACCGGGGCCCTCGCGCTCACCCCGGACGACACCGCGCGGGCGCTCGGCGCGGCCGAGGAGTTCTTCGCCTACCGCGACAGCGTGCTGCGCGCGGCCGCGGCAGGCGCGCTCTACGCGGTGGCGATGTCGGAGCGCGGGATCGGGTCGCGGCTGTCCCGGGTGCGCACGTCGTACACGCCGGCCGGTGCGGGCTGGCACATCAGCGGCAGCAAGGCGTTCTGCTCGGGCGCCGGGCACGCACAGGCGTATCTGGTCGCCGCCAGGCGCGGCGACGGCCGTGGCGACGGCAGCGACAGCGGCGGCGGCCGCGACAGCGGCGGCGACAGCGGCGGCGACAGCGGCAATCACAAGGTCAGCTACTTCCTGGTCCCCGACGGCGCGGGGATCACGGTCGAGCCGACCTGGGACTCACTCGGCATGCGCGCGACCGCGAGCCACGATCTGCACCTCGACGTCACCGTGCCGCGGGACGCCCTGCTCGGCGGCGTCGAAGGCCTGACCCTCCTGATCGCCCAGGTGATGCCGCAGTGGCTGGTGGCCTCCTACGCCGCGGTCTACGCGGGGCTCGCGCGCGCCGCCGTGGACACCGCCGCGGCCGACCTCGCCGGCCGGGGTCTGCACGGCGCGGGGGCGGTGCGCGCCCGCCTCGGCCGCGCCGACGCGCAGGCGTGCGCCGCGCGCGAGGTGGTGCGCCAGGCGGCACGCCGGGTGGACGCCGATCCGGGCGCCGCGGGCACGAGCCGCTGGATCTGGCGCGCCAAGCTGGTCGCGGGCGACACCGCGCAGGAGGTCGCCGCGTCGGTGCTCGAGGCGTGCGGCACGTCCGCGACGCGCCGTGGCCACCCGCTCGAACGGCTCTACCGCGACGCGCGGTGCGGCGCCCTGCAGCCCGCGACCAGCGATGTGTGCGCCGACTGGCTCGGCTGCGCCGCTCTCGGCCTCGACCCCGACGCGGAGACACCGCGGTGGTGACGGTGGCCGCGGTCGCCCACTCGGTGCCGCCCGCCTGCCGTCAGCAGGACCTCTGGGATGGGTTCTTCCGCGCGCACTACCGCGGGGACAGGCGCGCGGAACGAATCTGGCGCGGCAGCGGGGTCGACACCAGGCACGGCGTCGCGATCCCGCCGGACCTCGACGTGTCGGCGTGGGGAACCGGCGCGCGGATGGCGCTGTACGGCGAGGCCGCGGTGCCGCTCGGCAAGGAGGCGGTGGCGGCGGCGCTTGACGCGGCCGGCCTGCGCGCGGACGAGGTGGGCCTGTTCGCCGTCGCGTCCTGCACCGGATACGTCACCCCGGGGCTCGACATCCTGGTCGCGCGCGACCTCGGCATGGCCCCGGACGTGCACCGGCTGCTGATCGGGCACATGGGCTGCTACGCCGCGCTGCCGGGGATCGGCGCGGCCGCCGACTTCGCCCGCGCCCGCGGCCGGCCCGCGGTGCTGCTCTGCCTCGAACTGCCCAGCCTGCACGTTCAGCCGACCGCGACCGGCCGCGCCGACCTCGGCCAGGTGGTGGCGCACGCGCTGTTCGGCGACGCGGCCGCGGCCGCCGTCGTCACCCCCGGCGGCCCCGGGTTCGAGGTCGCCGACCTGACCGCTGTCACCGACACGACCGCGAGCGGCTACATGACGTGGGACGTGACCGACCGTGGTTTCCGGATGGCGCTGTCGCCGCGGGTGCCCGGCGCGCTCGCCAGGCACGTCCATCAGGCCGTCACCGGGCTGCTCGGCCGCCACGGGCTCGGGCTCGCCGACATCACGGCCTGGGCCGTGCACCCGGGCGGGCCGCGCATCCTCGACGTCGTCGCGGACCGGCTCGGCCTGCCGCCCGGCGCGCTCGACACCTCGCGCGCGGTGCTCCGCGACTACGGCAACTGCTCCTCGGCCACCGCGCTGTTGCTGCTGCAGCGGCTGCGGCCGGCCCTGCAACCCGGCGCGCACGTGGTGACGCTGGCGTTCGGGCCCGGGCTGACACTGCAGGCCGCGCTGCTGCGGCTGGCCGGTTAGGGCATGTCCCAAGCTCGCGTGCGGGGCCAGCGCGCCGCGGCTGGCGCGCCTCAGCTAGCGCGCCTCAGCTAGCGCGCCTCAGCTAGCGTGCCTCAGCTAGCGTGCGGGGCGGGCGCCGCCGAGTTCGGCGCTGCGGTCCGGCCCGGCGAAACGCTCCAGCCTGGCGAACATCCGCGCGCCGTTCCTGCGCGCGGCCAGCCGCAGCGCGGGCGGCGCGAACAAGGACAGCGCGTAACCGATCCGGGCCTCCGCGTTCACCGGGACGAGCGGGCGGTTGCCACGCACCGCGCGCGTCACCGCCAGGGCGACCCGCTCCGGCGGGTAGTTCCGCAGCGCCAAGGCGCGCGCCGCGCCCGACCGGAGCCGCTCCTGCGTGTGCTTGTCCACGCCGACGTAGTGCGCGGCCCGCGCGATCCCGGTGTTGGTGAACCCGGGGCAGATCGCGGTCACACCGATGCCCGCGCTGGCCAGCTCGGCGCGCAGGCACTCGCTGAGCATCCGCACCGCCGCCTTGGTCGCGGCGTAGGCGGGCAGCATGGACGACGGCATGAAGGCCGCGGCCGAGGCGATGTTCACAATGTGGCCGCCCTCGCCGCGCTCGGCCATCTGAGCGCCGAACAGCCGGCACCCGCGCATCACGCCGAGCAGGTTCACGTCGACGATGCGCCGCAAGTCCTCCTCCGAGTGCGCGAGGAACGAGCCCACCACGGCGATCCCGGCGCTGTTGACGACCACGTCGGGTACCCCGCAGGTCTCGCGGACCCACGCGGCGAACCGCTCCATCTCACCGGCCGCGGCCACATCGACACCGAAGGCGCGCGCGGTGCCGGCCTGGGCGGCGACGGCGTCGCAGGTCTGCCGGGCCGCGGCGACGTCGAGGTCGGCGGCGATGACCTCCGCCCCGCCCCCGGCGAAGGCGAGCGCGACGGCCCGCCCGATCCCGCTGCCCGCACCCGTAACGACCACAAGATAGCCACCGAACGGCTTCGCGGCGCGACTGGCGTCCGCACGGCGCAGCGCCCGCGGGGCTGGTTCACCCTCGACGTGATCGGCGAACTCGGCGATCCAGCGTGCGAGCCGGCGCGGATGCGTGCGCGGTACCCAGTGGCCCGCGCGGATCTCGCGGCGCCACAGCCGTGGCGCGTAGCCCGCGACCGCGAGGTGGGTGCGCCGCGCGATGAACGGGTCACGGGTCGCTATCACGATCTGGACGGGGACGTCCACCGGCACCGGGCGGGCGCGCCGTGGCCGCGCGCCGATGTTCGCGCGGTAGAGCGCGAGGCCGCGCACCGCGTCGCCGGTGATGGTGCCGGCCGGATGGCCCGGCCGCGGCCGCACCCCGCCGCCGGCCTGGAGAATCCGGCCCCAGTGGTGGCCGAGCCCGGCGCGCCAGGTGATCTCCGGCAAAGCGGGCAGCCGGAAGAAGCCGACGTACCACCAGCGGCCCAGTTGGCCCGCGGCGTCGGCGAGGCCACGTGGACCGCTCACCGCGCGGCGGCGCAGCCAGGCGGCAACCTGGTCGAGCGAGGGCCCGCCCACCGACGTGAACGAGGCGATCCGGCCGGCCAGCCTGGTCCGGCCGACCGCCTCCCACGCCTGGATGGAGCCCCAGTCGTGGCCGACCAGATGCACCGGCCGATCCGGGCTTACCTCGTCGATGACCGCGGCGAGGTCGCCGGCCAGCCGGGCCAGCCGGTAGCCGTGCGTGCCGCGCGGCGCCGTTGACGCCCCGGCGCCGCGCACGTCGTAGGCGATGACGTGAAAACGCCCGGCCAGGTCCGCGGCGACCTCGTCCCACACCGAACTTGTGTCCGGGTACCCGTGCACGAGAACGACCGGCGGCCGCCCGGCGTCGCCGCGCTCGGTGACGGCCAGGCGCACCTCACCGGTGTCAACGATCCGGTGCGTGCGAGCCCGTCCGCCGCCAGGTGACTCCTGCTCCTGCCGCACCGGTCCTCCTCGTCACGGACTTTGCGTAAAGTGACCGTACGTTACCTGGCGGCTGTTGAACACACCCAGATGAATACTCAGTGCAACAGCTGTCGCCGAGGTCACCACGCGGCCAGGCGCTGGCCGGCGCCGGTCCGGCTTATTCGCCGATCGGGTCCTCCGGGCGCGCTCGAGCTTTCGCGCTGAGTCCGCGATTTACGAAATCGGTAAATTAGTTGTGAGCGGGCTGAAGACATCGGCGC
>DATFVJ010000140.1:0-9356 GCA_035260365.1 Streptosporangiaceae bacterium | reverse complement strand
CCACGAAGTGCGTGAACGGCGGGAAGTAGGGGGCGAGCGGGTTGGACGCCTGGACCGGTTGCAGCAGCGCCTTCGTCTCGAGGTGGCAGACTCCCGCCCGGCACACCGGCACCGACCGGACTATCCGCTGGTTGTTGACGTGGAAGTTGTGTGGCTGCGGGAACCGCGCGAACTCGACTCCCGGCGCGGCGAATTGGGCGCCGGTGCAGTTGTAGTCGTCGGGTCTGTACGTTTGGGGACGCGCGCCTTCGGGGAGATCTTTGGCGTCGTTAGGGTCGGAGCTGGGGTTCCAGTTCTTGAGTGTGCACGACCCGACGCCCGTCGCCGGATGGGCGCCCGCAGCTTCGGTCTGGCTCAAAAGGCCCATATGGCCGGTGAACAAATTCGTGCAGAGAACGACGGCCGCGACGCCCGCTATCCCTAACTTCCATCCCATCATGGAAACTCCCGGCAGAGTGTGTGACGACCACCACGCCCCATAATCTCCCAATAATCCCGACCTGCCAAGCGCCCCATAAGGACCCGGGGCATCCTTTGTTACGGCATTCACTCCCCGTTCGTGCAGAGTTCGCAGTCGGGCGTCGTCGCAGCTGGTGCCCGGTGCGTGGGCGAGATGTGTGGATCACTTACCGGCGCCGTGGCCGCTTCCGTTACGCCGCTGTCCGCAATGAGCGCCACCATCGCCGCAGCGGCAGTAAAGATCGTTCTTCCGTGCCGGCGGAACATCGGAATCCTCTTCTCATGTCTACTCGGAACCAAGAGTAAGCAAAGCACTTCCCACCCGAACAGCGGCCATACCCGGACAAACCGGACGGAAAATGACGTTTTCGGGTGGGCAGTGGTCGGAGCCCTCCGGTCGCATGGTGCAGCGCTGCTATCCGGCTATGGCGACGACCTTGTCTGCCCGTCGGATCACAGCGGGGTCGTGCGTCGCGCAGATCACGGTCTGGCCGTCCTCGTGCGCGGCGGCCGCCAGCAAAGCCGCGACGGCCCGGGCGCTGTTCTCGTCCTGCCTGGAGGTCGGCTCGTCGACGATCAGCAGCCCCCGCGCACTCGCGAGCGCCCGGGCCAGCGCCAGGCGCTGGGCTTCGCCGGCCGAGAGCCGGTGCACACGCTGGCGGGCCCGGTCGGCGAGCCCGGCCCGGGCCAGCGCCCCGGCCGCGCGCTCAGCGGCGGCGCCGGTGTCCCAGCCGCGCATCCGCAATGCGAGCACGACGTTCTCCTCGGCGCTCAGGAACCCGATCGGCGCGGGCTCCTGCGAGAGGTATCCGATCCGCTGCCGGCGCAGGCTCGCGAGCTGCTCACCGTTGCGGTCGCCGAGCGGGTCCCCGTCCAGCATGACCTGGCCGGAACTTGGGCGGTCGAGCCCGGCCACGAGCTTAAGCAGCGTCGTCTTCCCCGCTCCCGAGCGGCCCGTGACGGCGGTCATCTGGCCGGGCGCGAAGTCGTGCGTGAGCCCCCCGAGCACCTGACGCCGGGCCAGCCCGTGCCCATAGGTGCGCGCCACGGCGCGAAGCCCGGCCCGCACGGGCACCCAGCGGGCCGGCGGCTGCGGCAGGGCGGCCGCTGCCGGTGCCGCCGGGCCGGTGTCGCTGCCCGCCGGCGTCACGATCACCCCGTCCGGGGTTGGCCGCACGCGGGCGCGGCGCCCGATACCGGCCTGGGTGAGCAGCTCGGCGGGAAGCCGCAGCCAGCCGCCGTCGATCACGAGCGCGTCCTGCCCACCACGCCGGTCGCCGACGATCCGCCCGTCCCTGATCCGCAGTGTGCGGTCCGCGATCTCAGCGGTCGCCGGGTCGTGGGTGACAAGGATGACGCTCGTGCCGCTGCCGCGTGCGAGCTCGACGATCAGCGCGCGGGTGGCGTCGGCGCTGACGTCGTCGAGCTCCCCGGTCGGCTCGTCGGCGAGCAGCAGCGCCGGCCGGTGGGCGAGGGCGGCGCACAGCGCAAACCGCTGCCGCTCGCCCCCGGACAGGTCCCCGAGCAACGCGTCGGCCCGGCCGGCCAACGCCGCGGCCCGCAGCAGCTCATCGACCCGGCTGCGACGCTCCCGCCGCGACGCTCCCCGCAGCGCCAGCGGCAGCCCGACCGCGTCGCGCATACGAAGATCCGGGCTCAGCACCGCCTCGGTGTACTGCCCGAGGAACCCCACCAGCTTGTGCCGGAGCCGCGCCCGGGAGCGCGCCGGCATCCGGCTGATGTCGCGGCCAAGCACGCGGACGACCCCGGCCGACGGCTGCTGTGTCCCGGCGACCACGCGCAGCAGGGTGCTCTTCCCGGCACCGCTCGGACCGAGCACGCACAGCACCTCGCCGCGGGCCAGCTCGAGGTTCGTCCCCTGGAGCGCCGCCGCGTCCCCCTCATTCGTGCGGTGAACGCAGAACACATCGCGCAGCTCGACGACCGCCCCGCTCATCGCACGACACTCCCCCGGGGCGCCTCGCTACCTGCTGTCACGGGCGCACGCGCCGGGCGACCCGCTCGCCCGGTTCCGATCAGTGCCCGCGTCGCCAGCCAGCCCGCGAGCGCGAGCACCGCGAACGCGCCGGCCCCCCAGGCGGTGAGCGCCGCCCACGGGACGACCGTCACCAGCGGCGGGCGGGGATTGGCGACCGCGCCCGCGGCGCGAACGCTCGCGACCGCCAGGCGCGTCAGCAAAGCGGCGATCCCGAGGCCGACGACGACGCCGAGCACACTCGCGAGCGCGAGCCGCACTCGCAGCTCGGCCCGCAGGCCGCGCGGACCGACGCCCTGCTCCACGAGGTCGGCCTCGACCCGCTCGTCGCGGGCTCCGCCGAGCAGCGCGGCCAGCAACCCGACCACCGCCAGCACCACCGACAGCACGGTCGCGGCGATCAGCGTCCCGAGTACTCCGCGCGCAACCGGCGCGTCCTGCAGCTGATGATCGAGGTCGACGCGGAACGAGGAGTCGAGCCGCGCGAGCGCACCGCTCCCGAGCGCGGCGCGCAGCGGCGCGAGGTGCCCGGCTGTGATCCACAGCTCGTCGGCTCGGCCTTGACCGGGCAGCTGCGCGTCAAGGGCTGCCGCGAGCGTCGGCTCGTCGGCGACGATGAAGCCGGCCGCGTTGGCGGGAAGCGCCGGGAAGCGGCTGAGGACCCCGGCCACGCGCGCGATCACCGGCAGGCCGTCGACCGTCAGGGCGATGCGCCCGCCGGGTCCCGCGGATGCGGCGGTCCGCGGATCGGTGAGTATCGGGACTGGGTGCGTGTCGGCCGGCTGCGCCGGCCGGAGCACCCCGGGCGTTCCGGTCGCGGCGAAGCCGACGGTCGCGACGGCGCCGCTCCGCACGGGCCCGGTGGCCGCCGCGCCCACCCCGCGCCAGGCGCCGAGCGGTACCTGCAGCAGCGGTCGGCCCTGGGCCTGCAGAGCGAGCAGCGGCCCGAGCGCAACGCGCGCCTGGAACTGAGTTGCGCCGGCCAGGTTCTCGGAGTTCTGATGGCCGTTCGTGATCGCGAGACCGGTGGGTTCGCCGAGCTGCAGAGCCTCGAGCTCCCACCGTCCGGGCGGCACGGGGGCACGCAGGAGCGCGACGCCAGGGCCGGTTGTCCCGAACGCGACCTGCCTGATCGCTCCCTGGGGATCGCGCAGGTCCGCGGTCACGTCGACCCCGAGGCGCGGGGAGGAGACGCTCAGCGACAGCCACCGCGTGTCGGCCGGGAGCATCGGTCCAGGCACCCGGACCGGGCCTGCCGGTTCGAGGCGCCGTGCGAGCGCCGCCAGCGGTGCCGAGCCGTCGCTGTCCCGCCAGCCCTGGATCAGGCCGAGCCCGGCCGCGGGAACGCCGAGCGCGGGAACCGTCACGGTCCCCCCGCCACTGGTGTAGTTCGCGTCCGTCCGGCGGACGGGCAGCACGGCGCCGGCCGCGAGCGCCCGCCAGCGCTGCAGCGGAGCCACCTCGAGCGGGGTGCTGAAATCCGGCCCCGGTGAGACGAGCGCGTCGAGCGGGACGCCGTCCGCCGCCTGATCTGCCGCGCCGCGGATCAGTGTCGACCGGTAGGCGAGGGCGAAGCCGCCGAGACCGATGGCGACGGCGATGAACGCGATGGCCAGCGCCGGCACCCCGGGGGAGCGCGCGAGGTTGACGAGCGCGAGCCGCGCGAGCACCGGGCCGCCCCGGGCCACGCGCTCGGCCCCCTGCAGCACCACCCCTGCGGCGCGAAACGTCAGCACGCCGACGGCCAGGCAGCAAAGCGGCGCGAGCAGCAGCGCCAGCGTGCGATCGCTGCCCGTGCCCTCGACCAGCGCCGCCACCAGGGCCGACGCCGCCGCGACGGCCAGCACATCGATCAGCCTCGCGCTGCGCACCAGCGCCAGCGCGACGAGCAGCAAGGTCGCCGCCAGCCACCCAGTCCCAAGCGCGATCAGCCCCGCGGGGGTGATCAGGCTGTGCATCAGGATCGGGCCGGCCGGCTCCCCCTCGCTGCCCGCCAGCAGCGCCGCGGCCCCAATCCCGGCGGCCGCGCCGACGCCCAGCGCGGCCGCGCACAGCCACCCCGATTCCGCCGCGGCGAACAGCACGCCGTGGCCCGTGCGGGCGCCCGCGTTGCGGAGCCGGTCAAGCTCGGCCCGCTGATCGCGGCGAAGCCCGCCGCCGGCCAGGACGATGAACAGCGCCAGTGCCGCGATCGCACCTCCGCCCGCGAGCAGCAGCCGCTGCGGCGCCACGCTCGCCTGGGCGCGCGCTTCGTCAAGTGCGGTGAACGGCGCGCTCAGACCGAACTGGCTCCCGCTCAGCAGCAGGCGGGCCTGCGAGCGGGCCAGCCGGTCCTCGGCGCCGGCCAGCTGCCACCCCCGCAGCCCCGTCGTCGTGAGCGGTGCCAGCCAGCTATGCGTGCGATACACGCCGCTCAGTCCTTGCAGCGCTGCCAATCCGGCGACGTCCCAGGTCATGAGCACCGGCGCGGCATCCGCGCTTGACGGCACGAACCCGAGGGGGACCGCCGAGCGCAGCGGCGCCGAGCCGACGACCTGGATCCGGACGCCGATCGCAGTCAGGGTCGAAGGGACCGGGCCGCCGGCAGCGAGCAGCATCGGGCAGCGCTCCGGGCGGCAGGGCCCCAGCCGGCCAAGCGGAGCGCTGGAGAGCCACGGGCCCAGCGGGACGATCGCGGCGGGACGCACGACCACGCCCTGGAGCCGTACCTGGTTCATCAGCACGACTTCGGTCTGCGACCCCAGGCCGAGCCCGCGCAGCAGCGCCCGCGCCTGGCCCGCCACGCCGGGGGTGACGGCTCCCTGCCAGGTGACGCGGACCGTGCGGTCTAGCTGTGATGTCCTTTCGAGCACCGATCGGGCGCTCTTGTCGCCCGCGATTTGCGCCTGCGCCGCCACACAAGCCGCGAACGCCGCCGCGAGCGCAATGCCAAGCGCGGGCAGCAGCCACCGGGCCGGGCGCCGCCGGCCCCGCGCGGCGGCCAGCATCAGCGGCGCAAACAAGCCCCGCACGATGGGGAGGAGGTGTGTATCGCGCTGGATGGGAAGCGGCATGGCTGATGGGTTGGGTTATGCGGCGGCGCGCGGCAGAGTCCTCGGATCCCGGCGGCTGGCCAACCCCTCATTCCGGCCGGCCACGACGGGACATCGCACGACGGCATTGTCGCACGCACCCGGACGCGAGCGATATGCCCGCGGATCCGGCGCCGCCCGTCATGCGCCGGCCCACCGCGCAGTCCAGCACAGCCAAGCGGGTCCGGCGCACGCCCGCGGCAGCCGTTCGGGACTGTGCTCCCCCGGGGGGGCGACCCCCCGGGATCCCCCCGCACCAATGGATCCCGCATCCGCGGCAGCCGTTTGGGACTGTGCTCCCCCGGGGGGGCGACCCCCCGGGATCCCCCCGCACCAATGGATCCCGCATCCGCGGCAGCCGTTTTGAATAAATTTCCATAACGGCTCACGCTGGGGTGGCACGGGCCTGGCCGCCGGGAAGTCGACGCGGAGTGATCGAATCACTGCTGTTAGCCAGCTTCGCCGTTGATCGTTTCGTAACCCTGCGGTTAGTCTGCGCGATACCGGAATCTGGCAGGCTCTTCCCGTGCCAGGACGCCGCGCGGTGGCATGCTGGCGGGATCGGCCCGGGTGCGGGCCGCCCTGGACGAGATCGTTAAGGAGGCGCAGGTCGGTATCCTTGCCCATCAGAATCCGGCGATGGGCTCAGCCGACCAGGTGCTGGCAAATCAAAGCCGGAACTCGGCGGATCGACGGCACATGGCCCGGCTGCTGCGCGGGGGTGGGAAAATGGCCGATCGACGTGCTCGCGGCTTCGTTCGCCCGGCCCGGGATCCCGGGCCGGAACCGAACGCCCAGACCGTTCGGCCGTAAAGGACGTGGTCAACCTGTTCATCCCTCGGCTGCCGTGCGGCTATGCAGGCCACACCGGGCCGGCCAGTGTGCTCCGTGGCAGCCGGACAACTCAACTCGACGAGAGGAAGATAATGAGACGGACCCCTGCGATCGCAGCCCTTGCTGCGATCGCCCTCGCAGCTGCCGGCTGCGGTAGTGGCGGCAGTAGCAGCAGCAGCAGCAGTTCACCAAGCAGCTCATCCGGCGGCGGCGGCGCGATCGACATTTACTCGAGCCTCCCCCTGCAGGGAGCCTCGACCGCGCAGACCAACCCGCTGGTCAACGGGATCAAGCTCGCGCTCAACGAGGCCGGCGGCAAGGCCGGGCAGTGGACGGTGAACTACCAGTCACTCGACGACTCGACCGCGGCGGCCGGAAAGTGGGACCCGGGCCAGACGGCGGCCAACGCGCGCAAGGTGGCCACGGACCCCAAGGCCGTCTACTACATCGGCGAGTTCAATTCGGGCGCCAGCGAGGTGTCGATCCCGATCCTCAACCAAGGCGGGATCCCGCAGGTGAGCCCGGCGAACACGTACGTCGGCCTGACGACGAGCCTGCCGGGCAGCGCCCCCGGCGAGCCGCAGAAGTACTACCCGACCGGGACCCGTACCTACCTGCGGATCGTGCCGATCGACTCGATCCAGGCCGCCTCCGACCTGATGGCGATGAAGGCGGCCGGCTGCACGAAGGTCGCCGTCGCCAACGACAAGGAGGCCTACGGCAGCGGCCTGGCGAAACTGCTCGACCTGGAGAAGGGCTTCTACGGGGTCACGATCGTGAGCAACACCGGGATCGACCCGACCTCGCCCAACTTCCGCTCCTACGCCTCGACGATCCAGGGCCAGGGAGCCGATTGCTTCTTCTTCGCCGGCATCGTCTCCAACGGCGCCGTCCAGATCACCAAGGACGTCAACTCGGCGATCCCCAAGGCCAAGGTCTTCGGCGGTGACGGGGTCTGCACGGACTCCTACACGAGCGCGGCGAAGGGCGGCGTCCCCGCCGCGCTTTACCCGCTGCTCCAGTGCACGGTCGCGACACAGGACCTGGCCGCGTATCCGGGTGGCAAGACGTTCCTCGCCGCATACAGCGCCAAGTACGGCACGTCGAACCCCGACCCGTACGCGATCTACGGCTACGAGGTGATGAAGCTCGGGCTCGACACGATCAAGACCCTCGGGGCTCAGGGCAACAGCAAGTCGGCCGTGCTGCAGGCGCTGTTCGCCACCACCGCGCGTTCGTCGGTGCTCGGCACCTACGGGTTCGACAAGAACGGCGACACGACACTGAAGTCCTACGGCCTGTACAAGGTCGGATCCAACGGTGAGCCCGTCTTCTACAAGACGCTCACACCGACGCAGACGGTCCACTAGACGCAGACCGTCACAGCTAGCGGAAGCGGAGGGGGCGCGACTGCGCCCCCTCCCCGTCCACTAAGCTGCATCAACACTTCGCCCATACTTCTCACGGAGCCAGTGGAAACCAGAACGATTTCGCCAAGCCTGCCCGCGGCGCCGGTACGCCCGCTGGCCGTGGCTCGCCGCTACGTCGGCCGCTGGGGTCTGATCGCGGCGCTCGCGGCGCTGCCGATCTACTACGGCATCGACGATCTGACGCACGGCTACCAGGCCGGCTTCGTGGCCGGTCATGCGGTGATCCATCACGACCTCTCGAAGCTGGGCTTCAACTTCGCCGAAGGCCTCTCCAACGGTGCGATCTGGGCGTTGATCGCGATCGGGTACACGCTCGTCTACGGAATCATCGAGCTGATCAACTTCGCCCACGGCGACGTGTTCATGATCGGCTCCTTCACCGCCGTGGGCTTGTGGGGGACGCTCGGGCTCGGACTCACCACCGGTGCCCTGGGGGTGGCCGGCGGCCTGCTCGTGACGCTGATCATCACGATGATCGTGACGGGGTCCCTCAACGTCCTGATCGAGCGGGTCGCCTACCGGCCGCTGCGCGGCGCGCCCAAGCTCGCACCGCTGATCACCGCGGTCGGCTTCTCGTTCATTCTCCAGAACGTGGGCCTGCTCTGGCGCGGGGGCTCGCCGCAGAGCGTGCCCGACCTGATCCACGGGCAGCGACCGGTGTTCACCATCGCCGGCGTGCCCATCCTGCGCGCCTACATCCTCGCCTTCGCGGTGATGATCCCGCTCGTGTTCGCGCTCACCTGGTTCATCAACCAGACCCGGGCCGGCCGGGCGATGCGCGCCACCGCCCAGGACCCCGAGGCGGCCCGCCTGATGGGCATCAACGTCAACGCCACGATCTCGCTCACCTTCCTGCTCGGCGGCATGCTCGCCGGGGCCGCCGGGCTCGTGTACGCGCTTTACGAGACGAACGTCTGGTACTTCCAGGGCTTCAAGGCCGGGCTGATCGCGTTCACCGCGGCGGTCATGGGAGGCATCGGCAACGTCCGCGGCGCGGTGCTCGGCGGACTGATCATCGGCGTCATCCAGTCGCTGGCCGATTCGCGCATGGGCCCGCAGTGGACCGAGGCGGTCGTGTTCGGCTACCTGATCGCGATCATGGTCCTGCGCCCGCGGGGGCTGCTCGGTGAGGAGACGAGGGAGGCGGGATGAACGAGTTGCGGGCGCAGTTGCGGGAGTGGCGCGAAGCCGTGCAGAAGCGGCTCCCGCCGTGGTGGAGCCGGGCGCTGACGGGATCGCTCATCGTGATCGGGATCGTGCTGCCGTTCCTGTTCTCGTCGTCCAGCGGGTTCATGAACGCAACGATCATCGCGGTTACCTACGCGGTGATGTCGCTCGGCCTGAATGTCGTCGTCGGCTTCGCCGGGCTGCTCGACCTCGGGTACGTCGCCTTCTACGCGCTTGGCGCGTACTCGCTCGGGTGGCTCGGTTCCGGGTTCTTCTTCAAGGCTCGCGTCCACGTGCTCGTCTCACCGGTCGCGAGCACGCTCGCAGGCGTTCACCTCAATTTCATTCTGATCCTGATCGGCGCCGCGATCATCTGCGCCGCGGCGGGGGCGGTGATCG
>DATFVJ010000139.1:0-4179 GCA_035260365.1 Streptosporangiaceae bacterium | reverse complement strand
TCACACACCATGACCCCGCATGTCCCACCCGGCGCTGCCGGAATGGCCGTAGCGCACCGCGCCGGTCGGTGCCGCGGAAAGCGGGGGCCAGGGCGCCCGTGATCCGCGGCGCTGATGGGCCGCCGGGCGGCCTGCGGCTGGGGCCACCGATGCGGCCCGGTGTGTTTCGGACACGCGCTGGCGTGTCGGGCTGGCGTGCGGCGCCGGCCGGCCGCGGCGGCCGGGGTCCTGGGCGCGGCCCTATCGATGCTTCCCCGGGTAGAGGCGTCGTCGGCCAGGGCGGTCCAGGTCCGGGCGGAGGGCGGCCGCAGCGGTGCGCCCGGGCGGCGACGACGGCGATGACCTGCCGGTCTCCCTCCAAGGCAGCCATACCTATGGCCTATTGGTGTGGCCACAATCGCCTTCCCGTGGCGAATCGGTGGGGTGCTTGCCCCGGCGCTGTTCATCAGCGACCGCGGCCGATGGCACCGCGATCATGAGATTTCCCCGCCCGCAGGCCGAGCGTCCGCTCGCGCACTAGGGTACGAGCATGGCGCTTGTTACCGGCCTGCTGGCTTCCGTGCGGATCGTCGTCGCTGACACCGACACGGCTACCGCGATGGGCAGCGGTGACGTGCCCGTTCTGGCGACACCGCGGCTGCTCGCGCTCGCCGAGGCGGCGTCGGTCGCGGCCGTTACGCCGAGCCTCGAACGCGGCACGACGTCCGTCGGCACGTCGGTGGCCATGGAGCACAAGCGGGCCAGCCCGATCGGGGCGGAAGTCGTGGTCGAGGCCGAACTGACCGAGGTGGATGGCCGGCGGCTTGTGTTCGGGTTCATTGCCAGGCAGACGCTGCCCTGGGAGTCGCCGGACGACGAGGACGCCGTCGTCGGGGCGGGCACGGTGGAACGGGTCCTCGTGGACAGGGACCGGTTCGTCAACCGCGCCAAACATGGTGACAAACCGAACGCGTGATGCCGCGCGGGGCGCCGCCGGCTTGGCGTGACACTCCCGCGGGTGCGAACCTCCGCAGGCGTGACCCGCCGCAAGCGAGAGACTGCCGCAGGCGTGACACCCGGCGGGCGCGAGATTCCTGTGCGCGGACGCTCGGCAGGCGTGACACCTGGCAGGCGCGGCTGCCTGGGGGTCGGCCCTGCGCAGCCGCTATGGCTGTATTGCCCCGGGGGGCTCCACGCCACGGGATCCCCCCGCAGCAAGGGATGCCGCATTCGCGGCAGCGGTTATGGCAGCGCTGCCCCGGGGGGCGACCCCCGGGATCCCCCCGCAGCAAGGGATGCCGCATTCGCGGCAGCCGTTATGGATCAGTAATAGGCCCTTGGTCAGGATCAGATTCCTGTTGTGGAGCGGGGGTAGGCGATCCGCGGATCGGTAGCCACGTTGACCAGGTAGGGGACACCCGCGCCGAAGGCACGCCGGAGCGCGGGACCGATCTCGCCGGGCTCGGTGACGAGCTCACCGGCGCCGCCGAGTGCCGTGACCACATCGTCGTAGCGGCACTGCGGCTGCAGGTCGGCGGCGACGTCGTAACCGTAGATCATCTGCATCGGATGCTTCTCCAGGCCCCAGATGCCGTTGTTACCGCAGATCATCACGACGGGCAGGCCGTGACGGACGAGGGTGTCCGCGTCCATCAGGGAGAATCCCGCCGCGCCGTCGCCGAGGAGCAGAGCGACCTGGCTCCCCGGCCGGGCGAGCCTGGCGGCGATCG
The DNA here is from genome assembly GCA_035260365.1 of Streptosporangiaceae bacterium. GTDB lineage: Bacteria > Actinomycetota > Actinomycetes > Streptosporangiales > Streptosporangiaceae > DATFVJ01. The sequence continues at coordinate 2,470 of DATFVJ010000139.1, read as the reverse complement.
CGTAGCCGAGCCCCGTGCCCAGACACCCGTACGGGCCGGGATCGAGCCAGCCACCCGGGCGTTTCGGCTCGACGTACTTGCCCGCGTAGGAGACGAAGTCGCCGCCGTCGCCGATGACCACGGCGTCGTCGTCGAGGATCCGGGTCAGCTCACCGTAGATCCGCATCGGGTGCACGGGGCTCGAATCGCTCGCCAGCAACGACCCGTCCGCCGCCATCGCCACCGCGACCGCGTCCTGCAGCCGCTCCAGCCACGGATCGCCCGGCTTGCGCGGCACCGCGGCCTCGGCGAGGTCGTCAAGCACCTTGCTCAGATCGCCGGCCGCCGATCCGGCCAGCGCGCAGTGCGACGCGACCTGATCGGGCGCGTCCACGATGTGCACGACGCGCGCGCGCGGCGCGCCGTGTTTCATGCCGAACTCACCGTAGCCGAGCCGGAAGTCGAGCGGCGTGCCCACGACGATCACCAGGTCGGCCTCACCGAACGCGAGCGACCGGGCGCGGGTGACGAGAAGCTCGTGCCCGGCGGGGAGCACGCCGCGTCCCTGCCCGTTGGTGATCACGGGAAGCACCAGGTTCTCCGCTGCCTGCCGCGCCGCGTCTTCCGCCCCGCCCAGCCAGACATCGGAACCGAGCACAAGCACCGGCCGCTCCGCCTCACCGAGCAGCCCGGCGATCCGTGTGATGGAGCTGGGATCAGGGCTGGCCGCCTGCGGCGCCGCCCCGGCCGGGACCTGCGCCTCCGCCTCGCCGAACAGTGCGTCCATCGGGATGTCGAGGAAGACGGGGCCGCGGTGGGGCGTCCTGGCGAGCCAGAATGCCTCGTCCACCGCCGCGCCGATGCCAGCGGTCGCGTGCTCGGTCCAGGCCCGTTTGGTGATCGGCCCGAGCAGCGGCGGATGATCGAGTTCCTGCAGGCTGCCCGCCCCCCACCGGTAGTCGGGCGCGCGGCCGCCGAGCACGACCAGCGGTGAGCCGTTGAAGTGGGCGGTAGCGACGGCGCTGACTCCGTTCGTCACCCCCGGACCGGCGGTGAGCACGGCCAGCCCCGGCGTGCGGGTAAGCTTCGCCGTCGCTTCGGCCGCGAACACGGCGGTCTGCTCATGCCTGACGTCGAGCAGGCGGATCGGGGGATCGGCCTTCACCGCTCCGTCATAGACGGGGAACACGTGCCCGCCAGACAGCGTGAATATCGTCGTGACGCCGTGCCGGCGCGCGGCGGCGACCGCGTGCACGCCGCCATGCCCCGTTAGCTGTGCCTGGCTCATGCGGCCGACGCTACCAGCGAGTCACATGTGCGCGTCAGCCCTGATCGCGACCGGGTCGCTGCCCACCGCGCGGCGTCTGGTGTGGGCCCGAGGATCAGCGCCCTCAGGCCCACACCGCGGGCTTACGCTTGCGCACTTGCGCACTCTTAAGCACTTGCGCACTTGCGGGCTCGGCGTCAGGCGGCGCCCTCAGGTCCCGCCGCCGTCCGCCCCTGCACAAGCTCGGGCAGTTCGTGCACGATGGGCTCGCCGGCGTCGGCCAGGTAGTGGTTTGCCATGGTCTCGTCCGCGCCGGCCGGCAGCCGCACCGCGCGGAAGATCAGCGTCAGCACGATCGCGATGATCAGGTTGATGACGAAGGCGGTCAGCGCGATGTACCCGGTCTGGCCGAAGAACGGGATCGGCGCGGTGGAGCCGCCGAAATGCGAGCCCGGCGTCCCTGGCACGGGCACCCGGTACGCCTGGACCGTTCCGTAGACCATCGCGGCCGCCCAGCCGATCAGCAGCGCCCAGCGGTGGAACCATCTGGTGTACAGGCCCGCGACGATCGTCGGGAACGTCTGCAGGATCCATATACCGCCGAGTAGCTGCAGGTTGATCGCGAACGTCTTGGAGAGCGCGAGTACGAAGACGAGCGCGCCCGCCTTGACGATGAGCGAGGTCAGCTGCGACACGCGGGTCTGCAGCTCGGGTGTGGCATCGGGCTTGATGAACTCGACGAACACGTTCCTCGTGAACAGGTTGGCCGCGGCGATCGACATGATCGCGGCCGGTACGAGGGCGCCGATCGCCACCGCGGAGAACGCGATCCCCGCGAACCAGCTCGGGAACGTGGCGTTGAACAGCAGGGGCACCGCGAGCTGTGTGTTGCCGCCCGCCTTGACCGCGGCGGGCACGCCCTTGGCGGCCAGGGCCATGTAGCCGAGCAGCGCGATCAGCCCGAGCACGAGTGAGTAGGCGGGCAGCAGCGCGGTGTTGCGCCTGATCGTCTCGCGGCTCTTGGCCGCCAGCGTGCCCGTGATCGCGTGCGGGTACATGAAGAGCGCGAGCGCGGAGCCGAGCGCGAGGGTGGCGTAGGCCCACTGCCCGGCGGGAGGAGTGACCAGCGAGCCGAACGGCTTGTGCGTCTTGGGGTTCACGGTCTTGAGATGGGTGTTCGCGACGTTGAAGATGTGGCCCCACCCGCCGAGCTTGATCGGGATG
>DATFVJ010000138.1:0-9520 GCA_035260365.1 Streptosporangiaceae bacterium | reverse complement strand
GCGGTGTACGAGCCGATGGTGTGCGGCCCGGGGATCCAGGCGTACGCGCTGATGCGGGGGCTTGTCGTCGCCGAGCGCGACGCCACCCGCAGGGACCTCACGGGTACCGGGGTGTGGTGGCGGGCGCTGGGCGCCGCGCGGCGGTTCGCCGCTGCGATGTCGCGCGGAAGGTACACCGACGAACACGACGAGCTCATCTTCGTCATGCGCAAACCGGAAGACAGGTTCGCCCGTATCCTGCCGACTCCGTGATCGGGGATCTCCACGTCACCGAACGAGGCGCGCCGCGGCCCGCGAGCACGCGCGACGTGGCGCACGGGATTGTTACCGACGCGTTCGCGCATTCTCGTAACCTGGATGGGCATATCGCGGCGTCATGTTGGTGCACGCTCATGACCGATGGCCCGTGGGGGTCCATCGTGTCTGCGGAAGTCGTCGATCGTGGACGGGCGCATCGTCAGGGACACGCGTGAGCGCGACAAGTGGCGGGTAACCAACACGAGCCCGGGATGCTGCGGCAGCCCGAGCGGAGAATCGAGCGGAGAGTGCCGTGCCGGATCGACGTGGCCGCGCCTGGTGGAGACCCCGCTGGAGACGGAGATGACCGCGCTCGCGGCCGGGCTCCCGGCCGGCCTGACGGGCTGGCCGTCCTTTGCGCCAAACGACCTCCAGCTCGCTGACCTGGAACTCCTGCTGTCTGGCGCGCTCAAGCCGCTGACCGGGTTTATGTCCGATGCCGACGCGACGTCCGTCGCGCGCCACGGCTGCCTGGCCGACGGCAGGCCGTTCCCCTGCCCTGTCACCCTCGTCGTGCCCGCTGGTGTGGTACCGCCCGACGCGAGCATGCTCGTCCTCGAGGATCCGGAGAGCGCGCCGCTCGCGGTGCTCGAGATCACCGAGCGGACCCAGGCCGGGCCAGGAGAGCCGGTCAGGCTCGCCGGGCCGGTTCGTGCGTTGCGAGAGCCCGAGCACGGGCCGTTCCGCCGGCTGCGGCTGTCACCCGCGCAGACGCGGGCCGAACTCGGCGCGACCGGTCACGGGCCCAGCGACACGGCACCGGCAAACGCGGCGCCGCGGGACCCCACGCTGCCGGACACGGCGCCGCCGGACATGGTGCCAGCTGAGACAGCGCCGCGCGGCCCGGTGCTCGCGTGCCTGACCCGCACGCCGCTGCACCGCCGCGAACTCGGACAGCTGCGCCATCTGGCCGGCGGCATGCACGCCCGGCTGCTGCTGATGCCCCTGGTCGCCGGGCCCGCGGATCTGGTGGCACGGCCGGCGGCCCTCGTCCGCGCGGTGCTCGCCTGTTTGCCGCAGCTACCCGCGGACACGCTGGTGGTGCCGGTCCCGCTGGCCCCCCGTGGGCAGGCAGGCACGCGAGCAGAAATTCTCGCGCGCGCGCTCGTCGCGGCTTCGTATGGCGCGACGCACCTGTTCGTACCTGAGCCGGTGCCGGGCGGCCCGGCTACGCCAGCGCTGCCACCCCTGCCGACCCTGCCCGCCACGGACGCGGCGATCAGGGACATGGCCAGCACCGGCGCGACGATCACGGGCCTGGCGGGTTCGCCGGTATCGCTCGTCATGCCAGGAGAGTGGGCGTTCGACCTGGCGGCCGAGGTGTGGCGGCCCACCGCGCGGATCGGCCCCGCTGCGCAGCGGTCCGGGCTGAGCCCCGCCGACCTGACCGGCCTGCTCGAACGCGGCGAGGAGATCCCGGACTGGTTCACCCCGGCGCCGGTGGCGCACGAACTCCGCGCGGCCTTGCCTGCCCGCCGTGATCGCGGGCTCGTCCTGTTCTTCACCGGGCTGTCCGGTGCGGGCAAGTCCACCGTCGCCCGCGATGTCGCCGACGCCCTCGCGGAACGAGGCGACCGCGCCGTGTCGCTGCTCGACGGCGATCAGGTGCGGCGGCTGCTTTCCGCCGGCCTGACCTTCTCCCGCGCGGACCGCGATCTCAACATCGCACGGATCGGCTTTGTCGCGGCCGAGATCGCGCGCCACGGAGGCGTCGCGATCTGCGCGCCCATCGCGCCGTACGCGGCGGCCAGGGCGCAGGTACGCGAGATGGTCAGGCAGACGGGAGACTTCCTGCTCGTCTACGTGTCGACACCGCTCGAAGCGTGCGAAGCGCGCGATCGCAAGGGCCTTTACGCCAAGGCACGGACCGGCGCCATCACCGGATTCACCGGCATATCGGACCCGTACGAGGAACCCGACGACGCCGACCTGGTGATCGACACCTCGGTGCTGACCCGCCAGGACGCCGTCACCAAGGTGCTGGACCTGCTCGCCGCGGGTGGCTGGCTGCCGCGCGAGGGTGCGCGCCGCTGACCACGTCAGGCACGCCTGTCGTGGTGACGACGCGGCGCAGGCGATGACGTGGCCGCGCTGGGGGGGGCCACGGCCCGGGGCGCGGCAGCCGCTCCGACGGCTGCCGCGCCCCGCCGGGTTTCCGGCGGCCGCGGCGGCGTGGTTAGCAGTGCTCCCTAGCTCGCTCACGAAGCGCCAGGCTGCGCAGGTGCTGCAGGTAACCGGGCTGCACCGCGAGCAGCCGCTCGCAGGCGACGACGATGTCACAGGGCGGAATCCGGCGGCCCCGTTCGTACTCCCCCAGGTTGCTGTGCGCGGACAGCCCGATGAGCTGGGTCAACCTGCGTTGCGAGATCCCAAGCTCGAGCCGTAATCTGCGCAGCTCGGTGCCGAGCCGGGCGGCAGCCCTGCCGCGCTGTCCTGGCTGCTGATAACCCGCACCGACGGCTCCCCGCATCTCAACTCTCCATACATCCTGCGCAAGCGCCGCCGACGTGGCCGGGCTGCGGCGTCGTAGCACGTTGCTCATCTCGTTGGACATGACCGGTCAGTTCCCTCCGCCTGATCGTGAGTCGGGCAGCTGCCACAAGCCAAGCGATTCCGCGACCTCCTCCGCGCTTCCGCCGATCCCGCCCGCCGGACCTCGCGCCTTCGCCGTACCTGTGCCAGCCCCCGGCCCGCACGCCGGCCCGCGCGGGCCGGCTCACGGCCGACCCTATGGATCCTGGCGGTGGCGGAGCAATCGGGCAATGCCACGCAACGTCACTTAACTCTTACCGTGAGTGCTGGACCGGCGCAACCCGGCGATGCCCATTTGCCCGGACGATTTGGCCGAAGCCAGGAAAAAGAACCACGCCAAGCGGACTGTGCTTGGACGGCGATTGGACGGTGACCAGCGGCAAACGCGGCCACGGATGTTCTCATGTCACTCGTGCAGAGACAGCCGCGAAGACTTTCCCGGCGACAGCTGCCCGCTGACGGATCCGCAATGGGCCCGATGAGACGAGGAGGACGCTGTGGATAAACGGTACGAGATGTACTGCCTGACCGACCCCCTCTTCTACGACACCCCGAACGGTACCGTCAATGGGGACGTGGACTTCGAGGTCACGGCGCGCCGGCTGCCTGCCGGATGGGATCGGGTCCGCAAGGACGAGTGGCTCGTCTACGTGCCACCAGAATGCTCAATCCCGCACCAGGGCTGGAAGATCCACGTTTCCGCCTGCCGGGGAAATGCGGACACCGTACTCAAGACAGTCTGGGACTACTGCATCGAGCACCGCATTTCTTTCAAGTTCCTTCGCAGCCGCTTAACGCTGCACATGCGCAATGCCAAGTACGCACCGCGCGGCGCGAGCGGCAAGCTGGCGACGATCTATCCCGTCGACGACACGCAGCTCGAAACGATCCTGGCCGACCTGGACGCCGCCCTCGGTGGCCAGCCAGGGCCGTACATCCTGAGCGACCTGCGGTATGCCGGCGGCCCACTCTACGTACGCTACGGCGGCTTCGCCGAGCGGTACTGCGAGAACGAACGGGGCGAGTCCGTCCCCGCGATCGAGGACGCCGCCGGGCGTCTGGTCCCCGACGTGCGCGGGCCCGTCTTCGCCGTACCGCCGTGGGTGACGCTGCCCGGCTTCCTTGTGCCGCACCGGCATGTGCGCGATGCGATCACGACGACCGGGCTGCCCTACCGGATCGAGCGGGCGCTGCACTTCTCCAACGGCGGCGGCGTGTATCTCGCGGTCGACCAGCGGACACAGACGCAGGTGGTGCTCAAGGAGGCGCGTCCGTACGCAGGGCTCGCCGCCGACGGCGCCGACGCTGTCCAGCGCCTGAAGCGCGAACGCGACGTGCTGCGGCACCTGGCGGGACTGGCGTTCGTGCCGGGTGTCAGGGATCACTTCGAGCTCGGCGACCACCACTTCCTCGTTCTCGACTACATCGACGGCAGGCCGCTCAACTCGTTCTTCGCCGAGCGGCATCCGCTGCTCGACCCGGCTCCGGACCCGCAGCGGATCGCCGCCTACACCCGCTGGGCGCTTGGCATCTGCGCCGGGGTCGAGCAAGCGGTCGCGGCGATCCACGAGCGCGGCGTGATCGTGGGCGACCTGCACATGTTCAACATCATGGTCCGCCCGGACGACACGGTCGCGCTGCTCGACTTCGAGGTCGCCTCCGATGCCGCGGAGAACCGGCGGCCGACGATCGGCAATCCCGGCTTCGTGGCGCCGCGCGACCGGACCGGCTTCGACATCGACCGCTACAGCCTCGGCTGCGTTCGGCTGGCCATGTTCATGCCGATGACATCCTTGCTCGCGCTTGAGCTCGACAAGGCGGCGCAACTGGCCGACGCCGTCGCGGAACACTTTCCTGTCCCACGGGATTTCCTCGACCAGGCGGTACGGGACATCACGGGGACGCTCGCGGTCCGGGTGGGTACGCGGCCCCGCGGCCTCACGCCGGACGGGCCAGGACTGCGGCGCGCCGGGCGCTCGCTGGCCCGGGCGATCCGCGCCAGCGCCACCCCGTCGCGCGACGACCGGCTCTTCCCCGGTGACATCAAGCAGTTCGCCGCGACGGGCGGCGGCCTCGGCCTGGCGGTCGGCGCCGCCGGGGTGCTCTACGCGCTGTCGGAGGCAGGTGCGGACACCCTCGCCGAGCACGAGGAATGGCTCATCGACCGCGCGACGAGGCCGGCCAGGGGAACCAGGATCGGCCTGTACGACGGCCTGCTCGGCGTGGCATTCGTGCTCGCTCGTCTCGGGCACCTCGACGCCGCGCTCAAGATCGCCGATCTGTGCCTCGGTGAGAAGTGGGAACGGTTAGGCACCGACCTCTACTCGGGGCTGACCGGGGTGGCACTCGCCCTGGCCCACCTCGGTGACGTCACCGGCGAGCCGTCGCTTCGCGACGCCGGCGCGCGAGCCGCCGCCATCGTCGCCGATCGCGGCGCTCCGCGTGGCACCGACGGCGGCCGCCCGCGCGCCGGGCTGCTGCACGGCGGCGCGGGCGCGGCCCTGCTCTTCGTCCGCATGTTCGAGCGGACCGGCGACGCGGGCTACCTGGACCTCGCGGCCGGCGGGATCGGCAGGGATCTCGACGCGTGTGTGACCGACGCGAACGGCGCGCTGCACGTGGACGAGGGGTGGCGCGTGCTGCCCTACGTCGGCCAGGGCAGCGTCGGCATCGGCCTCGTCGTGGACGACTACCTGGCGCACCGCCCGGACGAACGCTTTACCGCGGCCGCGGCGGGCATCAGGCTCGCGGCGTGCTCGCCGTACTACTCCCAGCCTGGCATGTTCAACGGCCGCGCCGGGATGATCCTGTACCTGAGCAGGCACCAGCCGCCCGGGCAGGCGGTGGGCGACCCGGACGTCGCGGCGCACATCCGCAGGCTCGCGTGGCATGGCATTCGCTACCGGACCGGCCTGGCTTTCCCTGGCGAGAACCTCTACCGGCTCTCGATGGACCTGGCCACCGGCACCGCGGGCGTGCTGCTCGGACTCGGTGCCGCGGTCGCCAGAGGCCGGCCCGGCCTGCCATTTCTCGGCCAGACACCCGCGCACGGCGCGGCACCGCGCCCACAGACCCCCTGGAAGGCCTTCACAGGGATCAAAGGAAACTACGCGCACCCAGGGAGGTGACAACTAATGGCCCTTCTCGACATGCAGGGAATGGAAACCCCGTGGGACGGCGGTGGCGGCGGCAATAGCAGCCTGAGCCTCCTCTGCCACAGCTCGCACAGCATCACCTTGTGCCTGTGACGCATCGAGTCACATCGTGACCGCGGTCCGGGACGGAGGGCAACCGGTCTCCGTCCCGGACCGTTACAGCGCCGCCAAATGCTCCCGAACGGCTGCCGCGCGATGTCACGCCCCCGCCAGACAGACGCCGCCAAGAGGAGACGCCATGACGCCCCGCTCGTTGCTGCTGCGAATGACGCGCCGCAGTGGCGGCTGGGTCGTCCTGCTCGCACTCACCGCCGTCACCGGCGCTGTTGCGGAGACCGCGCTGCCCGCCGTAGTGGGCCGGACCGTGGACGCCGCGCTCTACCGGACCGCCACCGGGCCTGGTGCCCGCGCCGTCTTGGGCGGCTTGGCCGGGCCAGGTGGCTGGCTGACGGTACTCGCCGCGCTCCTCGTGGTGATCGTCGGGTGTGAGGCATTCGGCCAGCTCGCGACCGGCACGACGGCGGCGAGTGCAACGTCCTGGCTGCGCCGGTCGCTGCTTCGCCATGTCCTGTTCACCGGACCAAAGCTGACCCGCCGATATCCGGCCGGGGACCTCGTCAGCCGGATTATCGGTGGCGCCGCTGACGCGGGCGGCGCCCCGGCCGGACTCGCGCTCGCCGCCGCGGCACTCATACCTCCGGCCGGCGCGGTAGCGGCCCTCGTGCTCATCGACCCCTGGCTCGCCGTCACCCTGGGCACCGGTTTCCCGCTGCTCGCGCTCATGCTGCGCGGGTTCGTGCGGGACACCTCCGAGGTCGTCACGCGCTACCAGCAGGCGCAGGGAGCGATCGCGGCGCGGCTGCTCGAAGCGCTGGCCGGCGCGCGTACCATCGCTGCGGCCGGGACCTGCGACCAGGAGATCGTGCGGGTGCTTTCGCCGCTGCGTGAACTGCGTGCGCGCGGCGATCAGACATGGCGCATCCAGGGACGGGTCGCCGCCCAGGGTGCGCTCCTCCTGCCGATCCTGCAGGTGCTCGTGCTCGCTGTCGGCGGCCTTGCGCTTGCCGCACGGCGGATCAGCCCGGGCGAACTGCTCGCGGCGAGCCAGTACGCGGTGCTCGGGGCCGGCGGCGGCGCGGCAATCGCGCACCTGGGCCGGCTGGCCCGGGCGCGGGCCGGAGCCGGGCGGGCCGCGGAGTTGCTCGCCGAACGCGAGCCCCGTTACGGGACGCGGTCGCTTCCCGCGGGACGCGGCCTCGTCGAGTTCCGCTCAGTCGTGGTCCGGGCGGGAGGGGAAACTGTTCTCGATCAGCTGGACCTGGCCGTGCCGGCGGGCACCCTGGTCGCGATCGTGGGCCGGTCAGGAGCGGGCAAGTCCATGCTCGCCGCGCTCGCGGGCCGGCTCGCCGACCCTGACGAAGGCGAGGTCCGGCTGGACGGCGTCAAGCTCACGGCGCTGACCCGCGCTGCGCTCCGGGATGCCGTGCAGTACGCGTTCGAGCGGCCGTCGCTGCTCGGCGCGACGGTGGCGGACGCGATCGGCTTCGGCGGCGCGACGGTCCCACGCCGCGGCATCGTGTCCGCGGCCCGCGCCGCGTCCGCGGACGCCTTCGTCAGGCGACTGCCCGCGGGCTACGAGACCGCGTTGACCCGGGCGCCGATGTCTGGTGGCGAGGTTCAGCGGCTCGGGCTCGCGCGCGCGTTCGCGCATGCGGACGGTGCGCGGTTGCTCATCCTCGACGACGCGACATCCAGCCTCGACACCATCACCGAGATGCAGGTGAGCGGGGCGCTCACCGGTGAGTTCGGTGCGCGGACCCGGATGATCGTGGCGCATCGGGCGAGCACCGCCGCCCGGGCCGACCTGGTCGCGTGGCTCGACCAGGGACGGCTCCGCGGCTGTGCGCCGCACCGGGAACTGTGGGCCGACCCCGGTTACCGCGCCATCTTCGATCCCGGAGCGGGCGCGGCCGCGGCGGCGCGATGACCGGACGCACGCGGTTGCTGCGGACGGTGCTGCGGACCACGCTGCGGCATCGGCGCCGCGACGCCGCCTGGCTCGCCGTGTGGTCGGCCGCGGAGGCTCTGCCCACGCTCGTCTTCGGCCGTGCCGTCGCCGGTGCGGTCGACGCATTCACCGCCGCCGCGCCGGGCGGCACGACCGGGCTCGGCTGGCTCGGCGCGCTGCTGATCGCCGCGCTCATCGGTGCCGTCGGGAGCCGCAGAGCGTACCGGCACCTCGCCGCGATCGTCGAACCGCTGCGCGACGCCCTGATCCGGCTGGTCGTAACGGCGGCTCTGCGCAGGTCGGCCCGGTATGCCCGGCCGCTGGAGACCGGCACCGTGGCCCGGATCACCCACCAGGCCGAGATCGTCAGGGACAGCTTCGCCGGCCTGGTCACGACCGCGCGAACGGCCGCCTTCACCGCCGGCGGCGCGATGGCCGGCCTGCTCGCGCTCGCCCCGGCCGTGGCGGCGCTCGTCCTCGCTCCGCTGTGTGCCGCGCTCGCGCTGTTCGCCTGGTCGATGCGGGCGTTCGCGCGGCGGCAACGTGAATACGTCAAGGTCGAGGAATCGGTCGCCGCGGCGGCGGGCCTGGCGACCGCAGCGCTGCGCGACGTGGTCGCCTGCGGGGCGGAGGAACGCGTCTGCGCGGACATCGGCGAGCAGGTCGACGCGCAGGCCCGGACCGGGCACGCGGTGGCCAGGATCGCCGCGGCCCGCAGCCTGGCGCTCGCGGTGGGCGGCTGGTTTCCGCTCCTGCTCGTGCTGGCCGCGGCGCCGTGGCTGACCCGCCATGGCGCCACACCGGGCGACGTTGTCGGCGCGCTGGCCTACATCGGCGGTGGGCTCCAGGTCGCGCTGCACACTCTGGTTCAGGGCGGTGCGAGCAGCGGTGTCAGGCTCGCGGTCACCCTCGAGCAACTGCTCGGCCCGCCGGACGCCGGCGTGGTCGGCGAGGCCGACGAGGCCGGCGGTGACAGCGGCAGCCCCGGCGCGGCGTGCGACCCGGCGGCGGGCGGCGGGTGGGCAGGCCGCCCGGCGCCGCGCAACGGTGCGGCGGGCAGCGCAGCGGCCTGCAACGGTGCGGCACGCAACGGGACAGCAGGCACCGGCCGGGCAAGTTACGGTACGGCAGGCAACGACCTGCGGCTTCGCGGTGTCACCTTCGGCTACGGACGGATGGCCGAACCCGTGATCCGCGATCTCGACCTCGATGTCCCTGACGGGGATCACCTCGCGGTCGTCGGGCCGAGCGGCATCGGCAAATCCACCCTTGCCCTGTTGATGACCGGCGTCGTGCGGCCGCTGCGCGGGCGCATCCTGCTCGGCGGGACACCGCTGGACGCGCTCGGCTACCCGGCGCTGACCACGCGCCGCGTGCTGATCCCGCAGGAGGCCTACGTGTTCGCGGGCACCTTCATGGCGAACCTCTGCTATCTGAACCCGGCCGCGAGCTTCGGCGCCGTGGACCGCGCGGCCGAGGCCATCGGGCTGACGCGGCTGCTCACGCGTCTCGGCGGGTTCGGCGGTCG
>DATFVJ010000137.1:0-15463 GCA_035260365.1 Streptosporangiaceae bacterium | reverse complement strand
CCAGCACGGCCGGACTGCCACGACCACACCCGCCGCCACGGGAAGGCGGCACGGCGGCTGGCCCGCACCATCACCGAATGCCCCGGCCGGGCCGGTGCCCACGCCTCGACATCGCGCCCGCACCGCTCAGCCTTCATGCCCTGCTCGTGCAGGGCTGTCACAAGCTGCCTGGTTCTGCTCACGCCTGCCCGCCTTCATCGCGGGGCGCACCTGCCAGGAACTCGCCGACCGCGTCCGCCGTGCCCTCGACATCGCTGCGGTCGTGATGCCCGGACCGCTGGCCCTGCTGCCACGACCACAAGGGATCGTCGCGAGGCGAGCGGGCGGGCAGCACCAGGACAGCGGAGTCCTCGCCGCCCGGCCGCCACACCGTCACCGAGCGGGCGCTGGACACCGCCATCAGCTGGCGCTCGATGAGGGCCTCGGCTAACGCAGTGGCCTCGCTCATGACGTCCTCGCCCCGGGTGCCGGTGACCCGGTGCAACAGCCCCGCCGGGGTGGATGCGATGACCGGGGTCCCGCTGCGACCGCGCACGGCGACCCACATGAGGGCGAACGGGTCCCACCAGACCCCCCACCCGGGCAGGGCCGCGCGCAGGATCGCGGCATAGCTGGCGGCCGTCTGCTCATCTGGTTTCCACGGCACGCAGCACCTGCTCGATCCTCCGCGCGGCCGCGGCGATGTCGGCGACGGGCGCGATCCTTTCGGCCCAGCCGAACCAGAACCACCACGCCTCACCGTCGGCCGGCCCGGCGTAGATGTGCTCGCGCAGGATGGGCGCGCCCCGGTTGGTGACGCGCAGGTGCGGCCGCCGGCCTTCGGGGGTGACCAGGCGCGCCTCGTACGCGCCAGCGATCTCTGCCGCGAGCTTCTCCAGGTCATCTGTTCGTGCGGCCTCGGCTCGGCTCGCCTCCCGAGACTGGCGCACATCGCGTCCGTGGCCGTCTTCCCAGCGGTTCACGCCCGCCACCCCCTCACTCTCGTTACACCAATGGGCAACCACTTTGCGCGCCCGGGCGGCTACGGTGGAACTGTGACAAACGCTGACGGCACATAGTCAGCGGCTGTCAGCGCGTCTCAACCCCGGGCAACCAACGCGAATGGTGTACGCGATGGAGTTCGCCGAACGGCTGCGTGTGCTCATGGCCGAGCGCGGCATCAGCGAGCGCGAGCTCGCGCGGCAGGCACACTGCGACCGCTCGTATGTCCATCTGCTGAAGCAAGGCAAGCGGCGCGCAGGGCGACGTATGGCCCAGCTCCTGGACGATGCGCTCGGTGCCAGCGGCAGCCTTGCTGCGCTGGCGGATCGTGACCGCGCCTCGTCCCGTTCCGCAGAAGGGATGCCCAGTGTGCCGCCACCGGATCTTCCGGCACTCGCGTGGCTGGTGGGAAGGCTAGACCGCCGTGTCAGCCGCCGGACGGCACAGGGCTTCGCAGCCACACTGGCGGACATTCATGACGGTGGGATGGGGGACACCGCCGAGCGGCTTGCGTACGCCCTCGCCAACAGGACGGGGCTGACGGGCGACACGGTCGGCTACCTGGAAACCCGGTCTCTCGGATTTCACTGGCTGGAATGCGTGCTGCCTGGCAGCCACCTTTTCCGCGCGGTGCTCACGCACCTGAGCGAGGTCGTGTCGCTGCTGGAGGCATGTGGCCAGGACCGGCACCGCCAGCGGCTCGCCGTTACCGCGGGCGAGACGGCGCTGCTGGGGGCCTGGATGGCATGGGACCTTGGGGACATGGCCCGTTCGGCTTCCCTCTACCAGGCAGCCGGCCTGGCGGCCCGGGAAACCGGCGACCAGGCGATAACCGCCTGTGCCGTGATCTACCGGAGCCAGAGCCTCGGCGCGCAAGGGGGCCCGGCGCACGCTCACGCGCGCCGCCGGCTCGCCGACGCCAGGGAACAGCTTCTGCCTGGACCGGGCGACCCGGCGACCCGTGCATGGCTGCTAGCGCGGGAGGCCGAGGCCGCCTCAGCGGCCGGCGACCCGGCGGCGGTCGGCATGATTTTGGCCGCCTCGGACGCTCTCACCGCGGCGCGGCCACAAGCGGAACGACCCTGGACGAGGTGCCTGGAGTCTCCCCAGCTCACGCACGCCCGGCTGATCATCGCTACACGCCTGCGCGACGAAGCGCTCCTGAACGACGCTGTTCGCGATCTTCTGCTTGAGGCAGGCGACCTGGAGCAGAAGAAATCCGGGCGGATGCTGGCCAGTATCGGGCTTGCCCTCACCGCCATCGGCGATGTGAGCGAGGGCGTCAAGTTTGGATGGCGGTCAGTTGAGGCCGTGCGGCAGAGCAGGGCCCGCTACGCCCTCGACCGGCTGTCGGAGCTCGCCGCCGCGCTCGAGGTCTCCGGCAGCGCCCCGGGCCTGCGGGAGGAGATCGGCGCTACGCGCCGGGAGCTTGTGTCTCGTCATCCATCCACGCGAGGTAGCTTGCCAGCCCTGAGCTGACCGGCACCGTAATGATCTCCGCGACGTCGTAGCTGTGCAGGCTGTGGATAAGTCTTTCCAGGTCGGGATACCGAGCGGCAGGCGTCTTCAGCAGCACCAGGTATTCGTCGCCAGTCTGCACCGCGCCCTTCCACCAGTAGGTGCTTGTCATCGGCCCGATGACCTGCACGCACGCCGCCAGCCGGGCCTCGACGGCTGAGCGCGCTATCCGCATGCCTTCGTCCCGGGATGGCACCGCTGTCTGCACCTGCACGTACTCGCCCACGACCAGTCGCCCGCCTTCCGTCGCTGACTCGTCAGGTCCCATGCTGACCGCATCCGGTGCCTCCGGCCAGCCCTCCGGCGCCGGGCGGGCAGGGCTATACTCAGCCTTTCGTGAAGATGGCTGGGTCCTTCGGCCGTCGGCGTCCTGGGAGCCAAACTCGGGAGCCAACCGGGACAGAGCGATGCAGACCCGCGTGGACCGGCCTGGACTACGGGCCGAGGTGAGGCCGGATGGTGTGGACGAGCGTGGATCGGCTCAGACGGCCGGGCCGTAGTATCTGGCCATGACATCCGTTCTGCTCGCCGAGGACGACACGTCCATCTCCGAGCCGCTGGCCCGCGCGCTGCGGCGTGAGGGGTACTACGTCGACGTCGCGCCCGACGGGCCGCACACGCTGGACCGGGCGCTCGGCGGCGGGATCGACCTGATCGTTCTTGACATCGGCCTGCCCGACCTGGACGGGCTCGAAGTGTGCCGCCGCATCCGCGCCGAGGGCCACGGCGTGCCGGTGCTGATCCTGACCGCGCGGGCCGACGAGGTGGACACGGTCGTCGGTCTCGACGCCGGTGCGGACGACTACGTCACCAAGCCGTTCAGGCTCGCCGAGCTGCTGGCGCGGGTGCGCGCCCTGCTGCGCAGGGGCACCTCGGAGACGCCGGTCGTGCAGGGGGTGCGGATCGACGCGGACTCAAGGCGCGCGTGGCTGGAAGGCGACGAACTCCAGCTCACCACCAAGGAGTTCGACCTGCTCCGGGTGCTGGTCCGGGACGCCGGCAAGGTGATCACCCGCGAGCAGATCATGCGGGAAGTGTGGGACACCAACTGGTGGGGGTCGACCAAGACGCTCGACATGCATATCTCATGGCTGCGCCGCAAGCTGGGTGACGACGCCAACAACCCGCACTTCATCACGACCGTGCGCGGCGTCGGATTCCGTTTCGAACGCGGCGACTGACACCGCGGAAGACGCTGAGCGATGCGGCGGCGCCTACTGTTCTCCACGCTGGCCGTGGCGGTCGCCGCGGTGCTGCTGCTCGGCATGCCGCTCGCGGTGGTGCTGAGCCGCCTGGAGGTGAACGAGGCCGGGCAGCAGCTCGAGCGCGATGCGACCATGGTCGCCAAGGGCATGCAATACCGGCAGGAGGCGCACAAACCGACCGATCCACAGGAGATCGCGAGGACGCTGCCGGACCGGTATGTGATCATCAAGCGCTCCGGCGTGCAGACCATCACCCTGGGCCAGAAGCCGCCCACGGGCAGCATCATCAGCTCACGCGCGGTCACCGGAGATTTCGACGTCACCGTGGAGGCGGATGGCGCCGTCACCGGCGGCAGGCTGACCAGGGCACTTGCGATGATCGGCGCGCTTGGCATGCTCGCCATCGGGGTGGCGGTCGGCCTCGCGTTCATCCAGGCGCGCAAGCTGTCCACGCCCCTCGTGGAGCTCGCCGAGACCGCCGAGCGGATCGGCTCGGGTGACGCGCGGCGGGTGGGCCGCAGGTACGGGGTGCAGGAACTCGACCAGGTCGCGGAGGGGCTTGACCGCTCCGTGCGGCGCGTCGCCGACCTGCTGGCGGCCGAGCGTGAGTTCGCGACGGACGCCTCGCACCAGCTGCGCACCCCGCTGACCGCGCTGTCGATGCGGCTGGAGGAGATGATCGCAGCGGCGGACGACCCGGACGTGGTCCGGGAGGAAGGCGCGGCGGCGCTCGCCCAGACGGAACGGCTCGCGCACGTGGTCAGCCAACTGCTCGGCCGCACCGCGCCGAAGGAGTCGAGCACGGACGAGATCACCGGCGTCGACGACATCGTCGCCCAGCAGGTCGCCGAGTGGGATCCGGCGTTCCGCCGCGCGAACCGCAAGCTGGAGGTCATCGGGACGAAAGGGCTGTACGCGGTCGCCACCCAGGGAAGCCTCGCCCAGGTGATCGCGACCCTGGTGGACAACGCGCTCATGCACGGCGCGGGCACGGTGGCGATCCGGACCTGGCAGACGCCCAAGTCGGTCGTGGTGGAGATAAGAGACGAAGGCCGCGGCGTGCCGGCCGAGCTTGTGCCGCGGATCTTCGAGCGCAACGTCAGCGGCCGCCCGGGCGGGACCGGGCTCGGGCTGGCGCTCGCGCGGGACATGGCGGCCGCCGATGGCGGCCACGTGGTCCTCGTCCGGCCCCGGCCCGCGGCGTTCGCGATCTTTCTGCAGCGCCCACGGCCGGACAGCGATGACGGCGACGGCGCCGAGGACGGCCAGGCTCCCGCGGTCAGCGGACCCGCGTGAAGACGCCCAGGGACTCACGTGAATCCGGTTCGCGGGCAGCAGGGCCGCGGCGGTGCCGCGCGGCCGGCCACGCGGCCGGTGGCTCGCCGCCGCGCTCGGGCACGGGCACCGGTGCGGGCGTCGGCCCGGGCACGGGCACCGGCCCAGCTACGGCGGCCGGCCCGGGCATGGCTGCGGCCGGCGCTGCTGGCACGGGCGCAGGCGGCGGTGCGGGCAGGCCGGTGCGCGGGTCGACCTCGGGCGCCCCGGCCGGCAGGAACACCCACTTCTTGTAGGCCCAGTACCGGAACATGGTTCCGATCGCTGTGCCCGTCACCTGGGCGGCGTTGTACGCAAGCGGCCCGTGCAGGCCGAGCGAGTACTCGGTGAAACCGATCACAAGCAGCGCGATCAGCAGCCCGACGCCGTTCAGCGCGAAAAAGAGCAGATACTCGCGCGCCAGGCCCGCGTTCGCGCGGTGCCTGAACGTCCACAGGCGGTTCCCGGCGTAGGCGAACGTGGTCGCGACCACGGTGGAGATGATCTTCGAGGTCAGCGTGCCGAGCCCGACGGCACCATACAGCGCCGCGGCGCCGCCCAGGTCGAGCCCGGCCGCGATCGTGCCGACCACGCCGAACCTGGCGAGTTCGTGGATGAGTTCCGCGAAGCGGCGGTACAGACCGGCGATCAGGCTCACGCGGCAGGAGTCTGCCACGTGCCGGCGGCCGATCTGGCGCGTACGGCAAAACCCATGACCGTGTCTTTACCCCTTTTGGGGCCCGCCTTCCTTCTCGCTGTGCCTTATCCGGCCTGCGCCGGCGCGCGGCGGGCGGTGCGCAAGATGACGTAGAGCACCGCCGTGATCACGAATCCGACCGCGAACGTGATGTCACCGACGCCGGGGACGTGCGTCGGGACGATGCCCACGTAGTCCGTCTGGTTGGAGAACAGCCAGATCGAGATGCCCATGCCGACGAGCATCGACGCGGGGCCGGCGAGATTGCTGTGCCCGGTGTCGAAGAGCAGCGGCTCGACGTCGGTGCCGCGCCGCAGAACCTGGTCGGTGAGCACCACCGCCAGCCACGGAGCGATCCAGTACGCGATCACGAGGAGGAAGTCCTCGTACTTGGTACCCGCGTTGTTCAGTCCGAAGAGCGCCACGACAAAGCCGATCACGCCGAAGACGAGGGCCACGATGGCGCGCCGGAGCGCCAGCGGCATCCTGATTCCCATGGCGACGAAGGAAAGCGCGCCCGAGTAGATGTTGAGCACGTTCGCGGCGACCGCGCCGAGCGCTATGGCCAGCAGCGTGAGATCGGCGATCGCGGTCGGCAGGTGCCCGGTGAACGCCCCGGTGGGCTGGCCGAGTGCGTTGCCGCCCGCGGTGGCGGACGCGGCGCCGACGATTTCCAGAAACGCGCATGAGAGGAACAGCCCAAGCCCCGACCACAGCGCGATCGCGCGCTTGCTCGTCCGCGGCGGGAAGTACCTGGTGTAGTCCGACGCGTAGGGGTTCCAGCCGACCGCGTAACCGTACGCGGCGCTCATCGTGAGCAGGAACCCGCCGATGCCCCCACCGTGCGACGCCGCGCCCGGGTGCGACTTCGTAAGGATGATCACGGATGCGATGACAAAGATGATGGCGAGCACGGGGAAGGCGTACCGCTCGAAGGCGTGCACCAGGTTGTAGCCGAAGAACGCGATCACGACCTGCAGCACGACGACGATGACCAGGCAAGCCGCCTTGGGCAGGTGGGTGAGGGTGTTCAGTGCGAACGCGCCGCTGACGCTGTTGACCGCGAACCAGCCGATGCCGGCGGTCACCGCGTTGAGCCCGGCGGGCAGGGCGTTGCCCCAGTACCCGAACCCGAGCCTGCTGATCACCATCTGGGGCACGCCGAGGGTGGGCCCGCGGGTGGAGAGCACGCCCTGGGTGATCGCGCCGAGCGCGGTGCCCACGACGAGGGCGAGAGCCGCCTGCCAGAAGCCGAGGCCGAAGACGGCGACCGCAAGTACGCCGACGAAGACCGTGGCGAACTCCAGGTTCGGCGACGTCCAGGTCCAGAAGAGCTGGATCGGACGGCCGTGCCGCTCGTTGAGCGGGATGAACTCGGCTCCGCCAGGCTCGATGGCGACGACCTTGTCGCCGTACTCGCCCTCGCGGACGAGGACGCCGGCCGGCGCCTTCTGCTCACCCATGTCTGGTTGCTGCTGTGTCACCATCGGCGGGCTCCTTCCGCGGTGCCATTATCTGCGGACGCACGCAAATCATCCCACTCGCGTGTTACTGGAATGTAGACGCCGCCGGCGGAATGGCTGGTCGCTGCGGGTTAGGCTGCTGGCCGTGACGGGACAGCGCACGTGTGCGCCGGTGGTCGGCATGGTCGGCGGCGGCCAGCTCGCCAGGATGACCTACCAGGCGGCGGTCGGCCTCGGCATCCGGCTGCGGATCCTCGCCGGGTCGCCTGACGACAGCGCCGTGCAGGTCTGCCCCGATGTCTCGGTCGGCGATCACACGTCCCTGGCCGACCTGCGGGACTTCGCCGCATCCTGTGACGTGCTCACCTTCGACCACGAGCACGTGCCAAGCGAGCACGTCGCCGCGCTCGAACGCGAGGGGGTGTGTGTCCGCCCGGGTGCGCAGGCGCTCGCGCACGCGCAGGACAAGCTGGTGATGCGGCAACGCCTGGCCGCGCTCGGGCTGCCGTGCCCGCGGTACAGCCCGGTGCGCACCCTGGACGAGGTGCGGGAGTTCGCCCGGCCGGACGGCTGGCCGGTCGTACTCAAGGCTGTCCGTGGCGGCTACGACGGGAGGGGGGTGTGGGTATGCCGCGAGCCAGCCGACGCCGCCGGCGTGCTCGATGCCGCACGGGAACGTGGCATCGAGCTGATCGCCGAGGAGCACGTGCGGTTCCGGCGGGAACTCGCCGCGCTCGTCGCGCGTTCGCCGCACGGGCAGGGAGCCGCCTACCCCGTCGTGCAGACCGTGCAGCGGGACGGCATCTGCCACGAGGTGTTCGGGCCCGCACCTGGCCTCGACGGCCGCGGCGCGGCCCAGATCGCCGAACTGGCGCTGACGGTCGCCGCCAAGCTCGGCGTGACCGGGCTGCTCGCGGTTGAGCTCTTCGATACACCAGCCGGGCTGCTGGTCAACGAACTCGCGATGCGGCCGCACAACAGCGGGCACTGGACGATCGAGGGCGCGCGGACGTCCCAGTTCGAGCAGCACCTGCGCGCCGTGTTCGACCTGCCGCTCGGCACGCCGAGGCTTGCCGCGCCACAGGTCGCGCTGGCGAACGTCTTCGGCACGGACGGTTCCGGCTCGCCCGGCGACGTGTTCGCCAGGTATGTGCACGTGATGGCCGCGGACCCAGGCGCCAAGCTGCACCTTTACGGCAAGCAGCCGCGTCCTGGCCGGAAGATCGGCCACGTCACCGTGCCAGGGACCGCCGGCGACGACATGGCGGCGCTGCGCGAGCGAGCCCGCCGCGCCGCGAGCTACCTGGGCAGCGGGCAGGAGGAGGACCCATGAGCCACGCGACGTCCGGCCCGCCGGGAGGCGTGCGTGTGGGCATCGTCATGGGCAGCGATTCTGACTGGCCGGTCATGCACGCGGCGGCCGAGGCGGTGGCCGAGTTCGGGGTCGGCTACGAGGTGGACGTCGTGTCGGCGCACCGGATGCCGCACGAGATGCTCGCGTACGGCGGCGGCGCCGCGGCCCGCGGGCTGCGGGTGATCATCGCCGGCGCGGGCGGCGCGGCGCACCTGCCCGGCATGCTCGCGTCGGTGACCCCGCTGCCGGTGATCGGTGTCCCGGTGCCGCTGAAGTACCTCGACGGGCTTGATTCGCTGCTTTCCATCGTGCAGATGCCCGCTGGCGTCCCGGTGGCGGCGGTCGCGGTGGGCGGCGCGCGGAACGCCGGACTGCTCGCGGTCCGCATTCTCGCCGCCGCCGACGCGGCGCTGCGCGAGCAGATGACCGGTTTCCAGGCGCGGCTGAAGGAGCAGGCCATGGAAAAGGGCGCCGCGCTGCGTGACGCCATCCGGCCCGCGGCCGAAGACCCGCCGGGCACCGGCTGAGGCCGCGCGACCGGGCCGGCGGTCGGGCCGGCGGTCGGGCCGCGCGCAGCCGGCCGGTGCGGCGAACACCTTTCCCTAACGGCTCCCGCGGATGCGGCATCCATTTCTGCGGGGGATCCTGGGGTCGTCCCCCGAGGCGGGTAGTGCAAGAGGGGTGCGCGGGGCGGGCTCAGGGGCGGCCGAGGGCGCGGTAGTGCCAGCTGGCGGCGCGCCAGCGTTCGGGGTCGAGAGCACCGCGGCCGTCGACCATGTTGCGCTCGGCTACCGCCTTGCCAAGCACCTCGGGATCGGCGTCGGCGAACTCCGGCCATTCGGTGAGCAGCAGCAGGATGTGCGCGTCCCTGGCGGCGTCGAGCGCCGACGTCGCGTACTCGAGTTCCGGGTGCGCGCGCCGCGCGTTGGGCACCGCGGCCGGGTCGTAGACGGTGACCCGCGCGCCGAGGCCGTGGATGGTCTGTGCCACGTCCAGCGCCGGCGAGTCGCGGATGTCGTCAGAATTCGGCTTGAACGCGGCGCCGAGCACCCCGACGACGCGGCCCTCGAAGGAGCCGCCGGCCAGCTCCCTAGCAAGATCAACCATCCGGGCGCGGCGGCGCATGTTGATCGCGTCCACCTCACGCAGGAAGGACAGCGCCTGGTCCACGCCGAGTTCGTCGGCACGCGCCATGAAGGCCCTGATGTCCTTGGGCAGGCAGCCACCGCCGAAGCCCAGCCCGGGCCCGAGGTACCGGCCGCCGATCCTGTCGTCGTGCGACAGGGCCTCGGACAGCATCGTGACATCCGCCCCGGTCGCCTCGCACACCTCGGCCATCGCGTTGATGAATGAGATCTTGGTCGCCAGGAACGCGTTCGCCGCGACCTTCACAAGCTCCGCGGTGGCGAAGTCGGTGACAAGAAACGGGGTGCCGTCCGCCAGCGGCCGTGCGTAGATCTCACGCAGCAACGCGGAGGCGCGCGGCGACCGCGTCCCGGCCACGATCCGGTCCGGGTGCAGCGTGTCACGGACCGCGTAACCCTCGCGGAGGAACTCGGGGTTCCAGGCAAGCTCCGCACCTGACCCGGCGGGCGACAGCTGCGACAGCCGTTCGGAAATCTGCTCCGCGGTACCCACAGGAACGGTGCACTTACCCACCACGAGGCAGGGCGAGTGCAGCAGGGGCGCGAGCGTGTCGATGCACGCGTGCAACTGGGACAGATCGGCCGCGTAGCCGTCGCCGCGTTGTGGCGTGCCGACGCACACGAAATGCGTGTCCGCGAACGCCGCCGCCTCCTCGTAGGAGGTCGTGAAGCGGAGCCGTCCGCGGTCCAGACCGGCCCGCAGCAGGTCTTCGAGCCCGGGCTCGAAGAACGGCAGCCTGCCCGCGGCCAGCGCGGCGACCCGGACCGGGTCGATGTCGAGGCCGAGCACCTCGTAACCGAGTTCGGCCAGGCATACCGCGTGCGTCGTGCCCAGGTACCCGGTGCCGAACACCGTGAGGCGGCGGGCCACGGCGTCTCCTTTCGCGTCAGCGTCGTGCTGCTACCGGCGGCGCACCCGCGGCTTGGGTGCCTGGGGGCCCCGCCCACGGGCGGCACCTAATATCGAGGCCATGAACCTCGAATTCCCGGCCTTCGCCCTCGCCGAGGAGCACGTGATGCTCCGCGAGTCCGTGCGCGCTCTCGCCGACGACAAGATCGCCCCCCGGGCCGCTGAGGTCGATGAGACCGGGGAGTTCCCCTGGGACGTGTATGACGCGCTTGTCCACGCTGACCTGCACGCCGTGCACATCCCGGAGCAGTATGGCGGCGCTGGTGCTGACGCGATCGCCACCGCGATTGTCATCGAGGAGGTCGCCCGGGCGTGCGCCGCCTCGTCGCTCATCCCGGCCGTCAACAAGCTCGGCACGGTGCCACTGCTGCTCGCGGGGTCGGATGAGCTTAAGCAACGGTACCTTCCCCCGGTGGCGCGGGGCGAGGGGATGTTCTCCTACGCGCTTTCCGAGCCGGAGGCCGGGTCGGACGCGGCGGCGATGCGCACCCGCGCCACCGCGTCGGGCGGCGGATTCGTGCTGAACGGCACCAAGAGGTGGATCACCGGCGGGGGCACGTCGAAGTACTACACGGTGATGGCGGTGACCACGCCGGGCGCGGGCGCGGACGGGATCTCGGCGTTCGTGGTGGAGAAGGGCGACGCGGGATTATCCTTCGGCGCGCCCGAGCGCAAGCTCGGGATCAAGGGCTCGCAGACCTGCGAGCTGTACTTCGACAACTGCGAGATCCCAGCGGACCGGATGATCGGTGCCGAGGGCTCGGGCTTTCGTACCGCGCTGCGCACGCTCGACCACACGCGAATCACCATCGCCGCGCAGGCGCTGGGGATCGCGCAGGGCGCCCTGGACTACGCGACGTCGTACGTGAAGGAGCGCCAGCAGTTCGGCCGGCCGGTAGCCGAGTTCCAGGGCGTCCAGTTCATGCTCGCCGACATGGCGATGAAGCTCGAGGCGGCGCGGCAGCTCACCTACGCGGCCGCCGCCAGGTCCGAACGCGCGATGACCAGCGGCGCGGCCGAGTCTGACCTGACCTTCTTCTCCTCCGCGTGCAAGTGCTTCGCGTCGGACGCCGCGATGGACATCACGACGGACGCCGTTCAGCTGCTCGGGGGGTACGGGTACGTGAAGGACTACCCGGTCGAGCGGATGATGCGGGACGCCAAGATCACGCAGATCTACGAGGGCACCAACCAGATCCAGCGCGTCGTGATGGCCCGGCAGCTGCTCAAGTAGCGGGTCGCCGCACGTTTGCGCTGGTCAACGGCCACCCGCTGCCGCGGGAGACGGCCATGCGGGCGGCGCGCCCGCCGGGTCCGGGCGGCTTTACAGGCTCGGCGGTATGCCCGTTGTTCCCGGTTAGTTCCCGTCGTTTCCCGATGTGGTGCTGGATCCGTGCTGACCCCTGGGCGATCATCCCGCGCCGATCCGTTGGGAAGGCGACCACCTCAGTCTGCGAGATGTAGCCGCCGACAAACCGACTGAACCACGGCCGCTGCTGCCGCTCGGCGTGTCGGGGCCCGCCGTCGGCGGCTTGTACTACGCTTAGTACAAGCGTCGCGCCGACGATTATCCTTAACCCACATTGGAGCCTGTATGGCAGCTGATGTGCCGCGGGGAACGGCACGGGACCGTTTCCAGGTCCTGTCCCTGGACGGCGGCGGCATCCTGGGCATCTTCACCGCCGCGCTGCTCGCGGGCCTGGAGCAGGATCTAGGGCACCCGGTCCTGAGCCACTTCGACCTGGTGGTGGGCACATCCACCGGCGGCATCATCGCCCTCGGCCTCGGCTCCGGCATGACGGCGGGCCAGATCGCGGAACTATACGTGTCGGAAATGAAGACCATCTTCCCCGGACCACGGAGGCTGCGCTCCGCGCGGCAGCTCGTGCGCTCGAAGTACAGGCCGGGCGGGCTTGAGACGGTGGTCAGGCGGGTGTTCGGGGACAGGGTTCTCGGTGAGAGCCAGATCCCGCTGGTCATCCCGTCGTTCGATCTGGGGGAGAACAAGGTCTACCTGTTTAAGACCCCCCATCACGAGCGGCTGCGCCGGGACTGGAAGGTGCCGTTCTGGCAGGTGGCGATGGCGACCAGCGCCGCCCCGACGTTCTTCCCGGCGTTCAGCCTCCCATACGATCACGTGCGCCTGGTTGACGGCGGGGTGTGGGCGAACAACCCGGCCGCGGTCGGCGTCGCCGAGGCGGTCAGCATGTTCGGCCAGCCGCTGGACACGATCCGGGTGCTGAGCCTGGGCACGACCGCTGACCCGCGGGCGAGGAAGCGCAGCCTCGACCGCGGCGGCCTTGTGCAGTGGATCCGCAGCCCGAACGTCGTGAACGTGTTGCTGACCGGCCAGAGCGCCGGCGCATTCACCCTGGTGCAGCACCTGCTCGGCCCTGAGAACGCCCACCGGCTGGACCCGCAGGCCCCCGCCGGGCTGGCCCGCCTCGACGGCGCGGACGCCCGCGATCTGCAGGCGAAGGCGTCCTATCACAGCCGCTATTTCTGCCCCACGTTCGAGACCGTGTTCGCTGGCCATTCCCCGGCCCCGTACCGCGCGTGCTACGGACCGCACGCAGGAAGCAGGTGACCGTTCGTGTACACCGACCGTGACAACCAGCTCAGCCAGCTGCTCGGCAGCTCGATCGAGTCCCTCGACATCACCGACGAGGAGTACCGCCTGGCGGTCTCCCGGTATGAGGCGGTCGGCCAGTCGCTGGCCGGCTACTGGGAGGACGCGGACACGGCAGGCGAGATCTACCCGCAGGGGTCGATGCGGCTGGGGACCGTGACCCGCAACATCCACCGCAACGACGAGATCGACATCGACCTCGTCGCCCGCCGGGACCTGGCGAGGACGTCGATCACCCAGGCCGAGCTGAAGGCCGACACCGGCCACGGGCTCGACCTGTTCGTCAAGACTCAGACCGAGGGTCAGCAGCCGGACAAGGAGGAGGGCAAGCGGTGCTGGACCCTGCGCTACCCAGGGTTCCACCTCGACGTGCTGCCCGCCCTGCCCGACGACCAGCAGGGCGGAACGGGCATCCTGATCACCGACACCCAGGTCCGCTTCTGGCTGCCCTCTGACCCGGTCGGGTACGCCACCTGGTTCCACGCCACCATGCGCGAAGAATGGGTAGAAAAGCGGGCATCCATCGATGTCGCCAACGTTCCCGACTGGAGGGTGAAGACCACCCTGCAAAGGACGGTGCAGGCCCTCAAACGACACCGCGACATCTACTTCACGGACAGCCTCGACGAGCGCCCGGCATCGGTGATCATCACCACCCTGGCCGCCCGCGCCTACCGCGCCAGCGGGTCACTGTACGAGGTCCTGCTCGGCGTCACCTCCGCCATGCCAGACCTGGTCGAGAACCATGACGGCGTCGTGATCGTGGCCAACCCGGTGCAGCCGAAAGAGAACTTCGCCGATCGCTGGCAGCTCCACCCCGCCCGCGCACGGAGGTTCTTCGAGTGGGCCGAGCGGGCACGCGCGGACTTCGCCGGGCTCGGATCTGCGCGCGGCACCGACACCGTTCTGGAGAAGATCAGCAAGGCGCTCGGCGACCGGGCCGCCGAGCGAGCCGAGCGCGCTGCCGGATCACGCCTGCGGGAGGCCCGGCGAAGCGGTCGCCTCGGCATGGCCGCCGGGACTGGAGCGCTCGTCGCCGGGGCCGGGCGGACCGTGCGGCCGCACACGTTCCATGGCGATCACCAGGCGTGCGGGTAGCCTGGGCCTGGCGCAGCAGGCGCTCGCGCTGCGTCGCGCCTTCCCGCAGGTGAAGGTCTTGATGCGCGGTACCGTGCTGACCTGGACGGGACCAGTCAGCCCGACACCGTTGTCGCGCTGTTACACGGTCCGGATCACCTACCGTGCCGGGGAGCATCCCCGCGTCGCCGTCATCGATCCGCCCCTCCAGCCGGACGAGAACAGGTACCTGCCCCACTTCTACCGGGACGGCAGCATCTGCTTGTACACGGCCGGCGAATGGGACGCGTCCATGTTCATCGCCGACACGATCCTGCCCTGGACGGCCGAGTGGCTCGCGCACTACGAGCTGTGGAAGCGATCAGGCCGCTGGCACGGGGACGACCCTGTCGGCCAGCAAGATGCAACCGCTGCGCCCGGAGAAGTCGCCCCCGGCAACCGGGCCGGGCGCCGCCGGGCGGCTGCGGCTGAAGCACGGCGCGCGCGGCGCGAACAAGGCCCGGACTGGCAGCCAAGCCGTAGCATGACCAGTGCCTGGTCTGTGATCGCCGGCCCGGTGACCGGCCCGAATGGAGACGGTGTGCCTAACCCAGCTTCATCCACCTCGCGCTGATGAGCCGCTACGACAAGGCCCAGGAACTCGGGGCGCTCCTCAGGGCCACCCGCCTCGCCAAGCGCCTGACGCTACGGGATCTGGCCGAGCAGATCGATGTCTCGTTCAACACGTTGTCCCGGGTCGAGCGCGGGCACCTGCCGGACCTGAAGAACTTCCGGCGCATCGTGGACTGGCTGGACGTCCCGGCCGAGCAGTTCCTCGAGCCGCCCGAAGACACGCTGTCAACGCCAGAGGTCATCGCCCGGCACCTTCGCTCCGACCAGCGGCTGACCGCTGAGGCCGCGGCGAAGATCGCCGCCCTGGTCGAGGACATGTACCGCAGCCTGGCGCGCGAGCGGCAGCCCCTCACCGTCCACCTGCGTTCCGCACGGACCTTCACGCCAGCCGCCGCGATCCTGCTGGCCGACATCCTGTCCGACATGCAGTCCGCGCTGCTCCCGCCAGTTCAGGGACGGTAGGCAGATGCGGCGCGGATTCAAGGCCGAGGCCGAGCGGACGGCGCAGCGCACCCGGTCGGGAATGGGGCTGCGCCCGGCCGAACCGATGGACAGCCT
>DATFVJ010000136.1:0-4879 GCA_035260365.1 Streptosporangiaceae bacterium | reverse complement strand
CCAGTCGCCGGATCGAGGCGCACGTAGTTGGCTTGACCCCACCGGTACGACTCGCCGGTCAGCTCGTCCGTGACGACGAGTTCCGCACCGGCGTCGCTGCCGAGTGCGTGCAGGTCGAGCCACACCGTCGCCTCGCGCGCCTGGTGCGGGTCGGTGTTCACGACGACCAGTACGGTGTCAGCTTCCCCGCCCGCCGCGGTGGATCCGGCATTCTGCCCGGTTTCCGCCTTGGTGAGCCGTTTGGAGAAGCAGATGAACTCCGGCTGATCGGCGTGATGGAAGCGTAGATTACGCAACCGGTGCAGCGCAGGGTGTGCACGTCTGATCAAATTGAGTTGTGTGATGAACGGGGCGAGGCTGTTGCCACTGCGCTCCGCGGCATCCCAGTCGCGCGGCTTGTACTGGTACTTCTCCGAATCCAGGTACTCCTCGCTGCCCGGGCGCAGCGGCACGTTCTCGCACAGCTCATATCCAGAGTAGATGCCCCAAGTGGGTGAAAGCATCGCCGCGAGCACGGCTCTTATCTTGAACGCTGCGGGGCCGCCGTGTTGCAGGTAGGCATGCAGGATGTCAGGGGTGTTGGTGAAGAGGTTGGGCCGCATGTACGCGGCCGCGGGCCCGGACAGTTCCTGCATGTACTCCTCGAGCTCAGCGGCCGCGACGCGCCAGGTGAAGTACGTGTAGGACTGGTGGAAACCGACCTTCGCGAGGGTGTGCATCGCGGCCGGCCTGGTAAAGGCCTCGGCGAGGAACAGCACGTCCGGGTCGGTCGCGGCCACGTCGGCGAGCAGCCGTTCCCACAACCGCATCGGCTTGGTGTGCGGGTTGTCCACCCGGAAGATCCGCACGCCGTGGTCCATCCAGTGCCTGACGACGCGCACCACCTCGGCGTAACTGCCCTCTGGGTCGTTGTCGAAGTTGACCGGGTAGATGTCCTGGTACTTCTTGGGCGGGTTCTCCGCGTAGGCGATGGAACCGTCGGCCCTGGTCGTGAACCATTCCGGGTGCTCCTTCACCCATGGGTGGTCCGGTGAGGTCTGCAGGGCCAGGTCAAGCGCGACCTCCATGCCGAGTTCGCGGGTGCGCGCGACGAAGGCGTCGAAGTCCGCCAGCGTGCCGAGATCGGGGTGGACGGCGTCGTGACCGCCCTCGGCCGCGCCGATCGCCCACGGCGACCCGGGATCGCCCGGCCTGGCCTCGAGCGTGTTGTTGCGGCCCTTCCTGCCGGTGAACCCGATCGGGTGGATGGGCGGCAGGTAGACGACGTCGAAGCCCATCGTGGCAATGGCGTCCAGCCGTCGTGCCGCGGCTGCGAGCGTGCCCGATATCGGCTCCCTGCGGCCCATCGGGTCGAACTGGACCCCCTCTGACCGGGGGAAGAACTCATACCACGCGCCGTAGAGCGCGCGTTCTCTCACCACGGTGACGGGGAATCTTCTCGACCTGGTGACATGCTCGCGCAGCGGGTTGGCGACGACGGCGGAGACGATCCGCGCCGCCGTGGCGGCGGCGAACCGGTCGGCCGGCGCGATGGTGCGGTCACGCAGCCGTGCGGCGACGGCGGCGAAGACGTCCCGCCCCGGCTCGGCGACCCGCCGCGCGGCGCGATCGAAGAGCAGCGCGCCCTCGGCGAGCATCAGCTCGACGTCCTGGCCGCGCGGGATCTTGATGTCGGCGTCGTGGTACCAGTGCGCGAACGGGTCGCCCCACGCTTCGACGTGGAACTGCCAAGATCCGGCCGAGGTGACGGTGACCTCGGCGCCGTAGCGGTCGGTCCCCGGCGCGAGTTCGCGCATGCGGATCCGCGGCCCACCGCGGCCCGCCGGGTCGTGCAGGACGACCTCCGCGCCGAGCATCTCGTGACCCTCGCGGAAGACGGTCGCGGAGACCTCGAACGACTCACCTGTGACGGCCTTGACCGGCCTCCGCCCGCATTCGACCACGGGCTGCACGTCGAGGATGGGAATGCGTCCGATCACCCTGTCACGCTACCCATCGGCGGGCCGTCGTTGTTATCCGAATACGCGTTCTTTTGCCTGGATGCGGACATGAGACTCCATGATGAGCGGGCCGGTTCGCGAGGTAGCCACGAGACAGATTAGGGTCACTCCCCGTGAGAGCGATCCGCCGGTTCACCGTTGCGGCCGTACTACCGGAACCGCTTGCCCCCCTTGGCGAGCTGATGCTGAATCTCCGGTGGTCCTGGCACGCAGAAACACTCGACTTGTTTGCCTCCATCGACCCGGAGCGGTGGGAGGCGGCCGGTCACGATCCAATTCGGCTGCTCGGAGAGGTGCCACCCGAGCGGCTGGCCAGGCTGTCCGAGGACAGGCGCTTCCTGCGGCGGCTCGGCAACGCCGCCGACGACCTGCACGAGTACCTGGAAGGCCCGCGCTGGTACCAGTCACTCGGCCAGGCCAACGAGGGCGATCCCATGACCGCGCCGCCCGCGGCCATCGCCTACTTCTCGCCCGAGTTCGGTATCACCGCGGCGCTGCCGCAGTACTCGGGCGGCCTCGGCATCCTCGCCGGCGATCACCTCAAGACGGCAAGCGACCTCGGCGTGCCGATCATCGGCGTAGGGCTGCTCTACCGCCACGGTTACTTCACCCAGTCGCTGTCCGCCGAGGGGTGGCAGCTCGAGCGCTACCCGGCGAGCGACCCGAACGGGCTGCCGCTGAGCCTGCTCCGCGACGGCGACGGGGAGCCGGTGCGCGTCGCCGTGCTGCTTCCAGGCGGTCGCGAGCTGGCCGCCCAGGTGTGGCGTGCGCAGGTGGGCCGGGTGCCGCTGCTGCTGCTCGACTCCTACGTGGAGGAGAACGAGCCCGCTCTGCGCGAGGTGACCGACCGGCTCTACGGCGGCGGCGGGGAACACCGGCTCCGCCAGGAACTGCTCCTCGGCATCGGGGGTGTGCGGGCGGTGCGTGCCTACTGCGGCATCACCGGTCATCCGGATCCCGAGGTCTTCCATACCAACGAGGGGCACGCGGGCTTCCTCGGCCTCGAGCGCATCAGGGAGCACGCGGCGGAGGGGCTCGGATTCGACGAGGCGGTCGAGGCGTGCCGGGTCGGCACCGTATTCACCACGCACACGCCGGTGGCGGCCGGGATCGACCGCTTCCAGCGGGATCTGGTGGCGGACTACTTCTCCGATGACTGCGCGCAGGAGGGCCTGCCCGCCGACCGGGTGCTCGCGCTCGGCGCGGAGACCTACCCTGGCGGCGATCCCGGCGTGTTCAACATGGCGGTCATGGGCATGCGGCTCGCGCAGCGCGTCAATGGCGTCAGTGCCCTGCACGGCAAGGTGAGCCGGGAGATGTTCGGCGGCCTGTGGCCGGGCTTCGACCCCGACGAGGTCCCCATCGGCTCGGTCACCAACGGCGTGCACGCACCCACCTGGGTCGCACCGGAAGTTCTCGACCTCGCCGACGGTGAGGTCGGCTCCGGCCTCGGCGAGATCGGGCACGGCTGGGATGAGGTGGCGGTCCTGCCCGGCGAGGACATCTCGGCCATCCGCCGCAAGCTGCGCGAGCGTCTGGTGACCGCCGCCAGGCAGCGGCTGCGCGCGTCCTGGCGGCAGCGCGGCGCGAGCGACGCGGAGCTGACCTGGATCGACGACGTGCTCGACCCTGACGTGCTCACGGTGGGCTTCGCCCGCCGCGTTCCTTCGTACAAGCGGCTCACGCTCATGCTGTGTGATCCGGAGCGGCTGACCACGCTGCTGCTCGACGAGGAGCGGCCGGTGCAGATTGTGATCGCGGGCAAGGCGCATCCCGCGGACGAGGGCGGCAAGACGCTCATACAGCAGATGGTGCGGTTCGCCGACGACCCGCGGGTGCGCAAGCGCATCGTCTTCCTGCCCGACTACGACATGGCGCTCGGCCAGGCGCTGGTGCAGGGCTGCGACGTCTGGATGAACAACCCGCTGCGCCCGCTCGAGGCGTGCGGTACGTCGGGCATGAAGGCGGCGCTGAACGGCGGGCTGAACCTGTCGATCAAGGACGGCTGGTGGGACGAGTGGTTCGACGGCACCAACGGGTGGGAGATCCCGTCCGCGGACGGCGTCGAGGACCAGGAGCGCCGGGACGAGATCGAGGCCAACGGCCTGTACGAACTGCTCGGCCAGCACATCGCGCCGCTGTTCTACGACGCAGGCGGCGACGGCCTGTCGCGGCGCTGGATCGAGATGGTCAAGCACACGCTGTCCTCCCTCGGCCCGAAGGTGCTTTCCTCCCGGATGCTGCACGACTACGTGCTCGACCTGTACGCGCCCGCCGCGCAGGCGTCCCGCGCGCTCGCGGCGGTCGGGCCCGACGGCGAGCGTTACGCGGCCGCACGTGAGCTCGCCGAGTGGAAGAAGCGGATCACGGCGGCCTGGCCCGATGTCCGGATCGAGCACGTCGAGGCGGGCGACGCGGACCTGCGGCTTGGTGCCAGGCTCACCGTGCGCGCGATCGTCGCGCTCGGCAACGTGTCGCCTGCCGACGTGACTGTCGAGCTCGTCTACGGCCGGGCCGGCGAGGACGACGAGATCATCGGCCCCGCGTACGCGGCGCTCAGCACGGACGGCCGCGACGGTGCCGACGGCGCCGTGTTCCGTTATTCGGGATCGGTGGAACTCGACCGGTCAGGCCCGTTCGGGTACACGGTCCGCGTGCTGCCACGCCATCCGCTGCTGGCCAGCCGCGCCGAGCTTGGCCTGGTCGCCCTGCCGGCCGCGCCGCCCGGGATGACCAACGGGGACCTGCGCTGAAACGTGCGGTGGGACGCCCGCCCGGCCGTCCCACCGCGCGCGGCCGTTTCGTGTAGGGCGGGTCGGGGCGGGCACCTGTGCGGGCCCGGGACGGCTCGTCGGTTTCCGTCCTGGCGGGAAACCGCC
>DATFVJ010000135.1:0-8286 GCA_035260365.1 Streptosporangiaceae bacterium | reverse complement strand
AGGCTCGAAGAACCGCCCGAAATCCAAGCGACCACCCCACCGCAAGAACGAGCCAACCACCAGCAAACACACAGAGTGACAACGAAAGCTTAAATCGCAAGCTTAGAGCCTGCCTGGGGTTCCCAGGCAGGCTCTCATAGGCCGGTGCTTGTGATGATGTCGCTGGTGGAGGCCGAGCAGCGGGGACCCACGACCCAGACGAGGCCGCCCGCACCTCCGGTCGCGGGAAAGATGATCACCGTAGCCGGGCGGCCCTGGTAGGTGGCCTGGTCGACGATCAGCCCGCGCCGGCCTCCCGCGACGCTCTGCAGGCAGCCGGCGATCGAGTTATTATCCCTGGACGGCTGCACGGTGGTGCCCGCTTTGCCAACTGCTGCGGCGTACCTGTGGGCCACCGCGATCGCCTGCGCGCGCAACTGTCCCGGCTGGTAGTTGGTGCCGCTGCTTATCACGTCGGCCGCAGCCGCGGCGGCGGCGGGAGCCTGCTGCCGAAGCGGCAGCCGTGTGATCGCGCCGCCCGACTTGGACGCCCGCTCCGCGCCCCCCCGTGCGGCAGATGAGGAACTACTCGACGGGGAATGCGCGAACGAGCGCACGAGCAGGTAACCGCCGCCGGCGAGCACAATTAGCGACGCCGCCACCGCCAGCGGCCGCAGGGCGCCGGCCATCAGGCCACGGCGCGCCCGCGCTCGGTCAGCCCGCCGCCGGGCCGCGTGCCCGCCCGCGGGCGCACGGGCGGCGTGTTCGCCGCGTGCCCGCGGGCGTCCCGCCCGGTGGCTGTGCCCGGCTCCGGTGCGCGGAGGGCCGGAGGCGTTCGTTGCCGCGCTCCCGGGCGCGCCGGTGGCTTCCGCGCGGGCGGCGTCGGTCTCGGCGGCGAGCGCGGCGTCAAGCCGCTCCGCCAGCCCGGGCGGGAGCGGAGGTGGAGGTGCCGCCGCGAGCCGCGCCGTGACGTCGTCGAGCGCGGCCTGCCGCTGTGTGCACACGGCGCACCCGGAGAGGTGACGCGCGAGGCGGTCGCCGGCGGCCCGATCGAGCAGCCCCTCGTGGAAGGCGGCGATGAGTTCCAGATCTGCGTGCTCGTTCATACTCTGTCGCCACCCCCCTCCAATGGCCGGCCGATAGAATCTTCGACGCGCGGTTCAGGCGCGTCCCCGGCGTGGCTGCCGCGTTCTCCCTGTGAAGGTGAGACGTCGCCAGGACCTGGGCGGTTCCGTAGGTGAGCCAGGTATGGGGCGAGCCGGGCCCGGCCGCGCGCGCAGCGGCTCTTGATCGTGCCGACGGAGACGTCGAGCAGGTCGGCCGCGACCTGGACCGGATATCCGAGCATGTCCACGAGAACGAGGGCGGCACGCTGCTCGTAGGGCAGCATCCGCAGCGCCGCCTCCACGTCGAGTACCGCGTCGTGATCGGACAACGGGTCCGTGACCATGGCGCCGCCGCGGCCGAGCGCGTCCAGGTTCTGTTCGTCCCCGGCGGGCACCGTCGGCCTTGCGGTGCGGCGGCGAATCCGGTCCAGGCACGCGTTCACCACGATGCGGTGCAGCCAGGTGGTGACGGCCGAGTCGCCGCGAAAGGACCCGGCGCGGCGGAAGGCCGAGATCATCGCCTCTTGCAGGGCGTCGGCGGCCTCCTCGGTGTCGCCGAGGGTGCGCAGCGCGACCGCCCACAGCCGGTCCCTGTGCCGCAGGAACAGCACACCGAACGCCTCGTGGTCGCCCTGGACGTGCCGTCGCAGCAGTTCGGTATCCGGGGGCTGTGCCTCCGCTTCTCCGGCCACGCCGAGTTTCCTGTCAGCCTGAGCCGCGGACGACGACGTTGAAGATCTCGGCCTCGAAATTGTGCTTCGGGCTCTCCGGCCGCGGCGGCAGCTTGGTGAGCCAGATCAGCACGTACCGGCCGGTGGCGGAGCCGCTGGCGTGGAAGGTGAAGTCGTTGCCAGGGATGCCCGTCGCCGTCGCGACTGTGGTGAAGTTGGCGAGCGCGTCCGGCGACAGAGCGTTGTTGTTGCCGACCATGATCTGGACGTCGGCGCCCGCCGTGGGGCCGAACAGGACCTCGACGGTGTTGAGCTTCACCGGCTTGCCCATGTCGAGGATCAGGCCGGTACCTTTCTTCAGCCCGCCGAAGACCGGGTCGTTCACGTAGAACAGGGTTTGCCATGCCGTCTGCGGGTTGCCGTCGATCGCGCGCGGCGCCTGGTTGTCGTTCTCGTTGTGGTCTTGACCGGTGGTGTCGTAGATGTCGAAGCCGTGCGCGCTCACCGGCGTGAGCACCGCGACGCCCGAGGCGGCGGGACTCGGCGTGGTGGTGCCACCCTGCTTGGCCTGGCTACCGGTGCTGTGGCTCAGCGTCCAGGCACCGATCCCGATCGCCGCGGCTACCAGCACGATCACGATGCCTGCCAGCGCCTTGCCGATTTCCCGGCGCTCGTGCCGTGGCGATGCTGTTCTCGGGGTGCCGCGTGTCCGCATCGCCTGGGTATCGGCCTGGGGCTGGGGCGGCATCCCTGGACCGGCCGCGTGGCTTGCGGCTGCGCGGCCCGCGGATGAGCGGGGCGCCAGCGGAGGCGGTGTCAGCGGCGTCGCGGGAGCGACCTGCGCCAGTGCGTCCGCCAGTGCCGCCGGGCTGGTGAGCGGCGGCCGCCCGCGCCACGGACGGCCGGAGAGCGCGAGGGACGTGACGGCGTCGATGCCGGCCGGTACGCCCGCGCGAACCTGGCGCGGGGTGCAAAGCTCGCCGTCCACGTACCGTGCGGGGGGCAGGTAGACGGAGTCCTCGCCCGGCCAGTGGGCGGTAAGCGCCGCGTAGAGCAGGCAGCCGAGCCCTTGGGTGTCGGCGACGGAGGGATCGTCGGCGTGCGCGCCGTACATGGCGGCTTCCACGCCGAGGCCGGTGATCTTGATCCCGCCACCGGCGGTCCATCGAAGCGAGCGCGGCGTCAGGCACAGGTGGGCCAGGCCGGCCGCGTGCGCCGCGGCGAGCGCCTGCGCTGCTTCCGCGATCAGCGCGGCCGCGCGGGCCGGCTCGAGTGGTCCGGCGGCGAGCAGGTCGTCGAGCGACTCTCCGCTCACCCACTCGAGTACCACGTACGCCCGGTCGCCGGCGTCCTCGACGTCGAAGACCTGCGCGAGCCGCGAGTCGGTCATCCTGCTCGCCGCGCGTGCGGCGGTCACCACGTGGTAGACGCGGGGGAAGCCAGGGGCAAACGTCAGCACGCCCACCGGCCGCGCGAGCGTCTCGTCGATGGCTTTCCACAGGGTTGTGCCAGCGGTGTCACTGACCCTGTCTTCCAGCCTGTAACGGCCGGCGAGGCGGGTTCCCGGTTCGGATATGAACGTGCTCATCCAGATGCCGTCAAGAGCGGCCTAGGCCCTCGACCCTCCTTTCCTGCCCCCTGAGACGGTCGCCGGGGACGTCGGAGACCAGATATTGTGCTGCACCCATGCTAGGCCGCGCTGCCCGCCGCGCGGGGGCCCGGCTGGCTGCGCACGCAAACCGTTATACGCGCGAACGGCCACCCTCTCACCCTGGTTCGCCGCGGCCGCCACGGAAGCGTGCCGTGATCGTGCCGGCCAGGTCGGTCAGCTCGCTGACGCCGAGCGCGCGGGCGAAGAGCAGGTACATCAGCACCGCACCGCCGCCGCCGAGCACCGCGGTGAGGAACCCGTTGACCGGCCCTGGATGAAACACGACGCCAACGGTCATCGTCATGGCGATCGCGAAGATCACGGCTGGCAGCGAGGCCAGCAGGGTTCGCACCAGCGTCCACGCGATCCGCTTGCCGTCGAGCCCGCCGGTGCGCGTCCGCAGGATCCGCCAGGCGATCGCGGTTCCCGCCACGTTCGCGACCCCGAAGCCGGCGGCAAGCCCCGCCGTGATCTGGCCGAGCGGCAGCAGCGCCCACGCCGCCACGTTCACCGCGATGTTCACCACCATCACCGCGAGCCCGATGAAGGCCGTCGTCCGGCTGTCGTGCATCGCGTAGAAGACCCGCAGCAGCAGCTGGAACAGCATGTAAGGCACGAGACCGAGGGAGAAGACGGCGAATACCTCGCCGACGAAGGTGGCGTCGGAAACCGACGTGCTGCCATGCCCGAGGAGCAGGATGGCCAGCGGCGGCGCGAGCACCGCGAGCACGACGGCCGCCGGCACGGTAATGACGGATGCCAGCCGTACGCCTGCGGAGAAGTCCTGTCTGACCAGCGCGTATCTGGCGTCCGCCGCGTGCGCGCTCATTCGCGGCAGCAGCGCGGTGATCACCGAGATGCCGACGATCGCGTAGGGAAGCTGGAAGAGCAGCCACGCGTACTGGTAGGCGCTGAACCCGGCCCCGTACCCGACCTTCGCCGCGAGTGCCCGCGTCGCCGCGTCGTTGGCCAGGTTCTGCGTGACGATCAGCCCGACCTGCGTGGTGACGATGTAGCCGAACATCCAGCCGGCCATCCGGCCGATCTCGGCCGCCTCGGCGCGGCTGAGGCCGAGCTGCGGCCGCCACCGGAATCCCACCCGCCGCAGCGCCGGGATCATGGCCGCCGCCTGGGCGATTATGCCGAGCGTGGTACCGATGCCAAGCAGGCGCACCTCGCCAGGGGTGATGGTCGATACCCGCACACCGGTGCCGGCCGTGATCATGTAGATCACGACGACGAAGATCACCACGATGTTGTTCACGACCGGGGTCCACATCGGCGCGGCGAAGCGGCCACGCGCGTTGAGGATCGCACCCGCGAGCGCGCTGATCCCGTAGAAGAAGATCTGCGGTATGAAGAACCTCGCGAACGTCACCATCAGCGCGCGTTCCTGGCCGTGCACGGCCGATGCGTAGATGGTCACGAGCACCGGTGCGGCCAGGGTCGCCACGATTGTGATCACCGCGAGCGCGATCGTCACCAGGGTGAACATCCGCTGGTCGTAGGCGCGGCCACCGTCCGCGTCCCGCTTGGCCGCGTTGACCAGCAGCGGCACGAACACGCTGGTGAGGATGCCGCCGAGAAGCAGGTCGAAGACGGCGTTGGGGAAGGTGTTCGCGTTGTTGTAGGCGTCGGCGAGCGCGAGCGTGCCGAGTGCGTACGCGATCACCGCGGTACGGATGAAACCCGTCATCCGCGACGCGAGCGTGCCCGCCGCCATCACACCGCTGGCGCGGACGAGTCCCTCGGTTCCGCCTGGCGGTGTGCCCGCCCCGCCCGGAGGCTGGCCCGGCGGGCCGTCTGGTGGCTGGCCCGCCGGGCCGCCCGCCCAGTCACCGGGCGCGCGCGGTGGCGGGAACGGGTCTTCCCGGAACCTACGGCCGGGTGTCTGGCTGGGCCCTGCCTCGCGCATCGGCGAGTTCATCCGGCGCCTCCGCGGATCCGTCGTCGTCGGTTCGGTTGTCTTCCGCCCCGACGCTACCGGGTCTTCCCTCTCGTAGCCCCCTGCGTAGCACCCTTGCCACGAAAGTGATGACAAGCACCCCAAGGGCCACTGCGATGATGACCAAGGCCAGCGTGCCAAATGCGGTGGCGCGGACCTTCAGTGTGGCGTCGCTGCCCGGGATTGGCTGCCCCCGGGGGGTGAGCAAGCGGAGGCGGATCTGCGTCACGCCCGCCGAATGGGCCCTGACCTGCAGCCGGACGGTTTCTTTCATGCGTGGGGCGATGGTGATGACCTGCGCCGGCGAGCCGATGCTCAGCCGCGCCGACGCGGGCAGCGCGCGGGTGGCGGGCACGATCACCTGGAGGCGTACCTGGATGGTCGCGCGGAGCTTGTTGTCGATCGACACCGGGATCGTGCCCCGGGACCCGCCGAGCGTGACCTCGCTCGACCGGATGATCGAGACCATGTGCTCCTGCTCGCCGAAGTAGACGTCGGCCTGGCTGAGCAGTGCCCGTCCCTGCGCCGCGCCGCCGCCCCGCCAGGCCGACGACTCAAGCCGGGCGATCGCGAGCTGGTAGGCCGATCCGGGGTTGGTGAGGATGCTCTTGAGCAGCCGCGTCTCGTCGCCCAGATCCCGCACCGCGCGCAGGTAGCGGGGTGCCAGTTCCGACTGGGCCAGGTTCGGCGGCAGGGGCGCCCGTTCCGGCGCGGGAACGCCGGGCGGCGTCGCGACCGGCCGCATGCTGTCCAGGTAGACCGGCCGTAGCCAGGGTGCGGAAACGGTGTCGCCGAGCAGTTGGGCGGCGAGCGCGGCGCTGGGGTTCCAGCGCTGCGGCGGCGCCACCACGACCGAACGGCTCAGGTTCGGCGCCTCGGCGACGATCATGGCGGTCTCGGCGAGGAACCGCTGCGAGGTCGCGATGCCAGGCGCGGGCGCGGCCGCCGCCGGGCTCGGGCCGGCTGAGCCCGCCGCCAGCACCTGGGTGATCGTGTGATCGGCGAGCAGTACCCGAATGGTCTTGCCGACGCCGGTGGGGACCTCGGTGACCGCGTCGGGCGTGTAGGTCAGCGCCGGATTGGCCGGTGGCATCACGCTGCTGTCGAGCACCAGTGTCTGGATGCCGCCCGCGGCCGAGCCGCCGTGCAGCGAACCGTCCTCCGCGAGCAGGTTGTCGACCACGTTCGCGTCGGCGATCCCGTCCGGCGGCCACGCGATCGTGCGGTCCGGGTGGTCGAGGAACAGGGCAGCCTTGGCCGATCCCATGCTGAACGCCGCCGCCAGGTCGCTGTCAAGGCCCCGATGGCTCAGCGCGGCCACATCGGGGTCGGCGTACGGCGTGGCGAACACCGGCTCGGCCGCTGTCACGGCGCGCAGCGTGGCGAGCCAGCCGCGCGCGGCGCTGCTCGCGGGCTCGGCCCTGACCTGCGAGCAGTTCGGGCCGTCAAGGACCTGATAGGCGCGTGTCATCGCACTGGCGTCGTCGAGCAGCGCCGGGTCGACCGACCAGGTCAGTTTCGCGCTGGCCGCGTAGTCGCGGCCAGCGCGAAGCAGCCAGGAAAGCCGGCCGGTGGCCAG
Organism: Streptosporangiaceae bacterium; assembly: GCA_035260365.1. Classification (GTDB taxonomy): domain Bacteria; phylum Actinomycetota; class Actinomycetes; order Streptosporangiales; family Streptosporangiaceae; genus DATFVJ01. The sequence continues at coordinate 1,355 of DATFVJ010000135.1, read as the reverse complement.
GCTGGCCGCGAGGCTGTTGTCGAGCATGGCCGGGCAGACACCACGGTGTGGCTGGTCGATCACCGGCCAGGCCCACGCGATCCGCACCGGCTGGCCGGCCGCGTTCTTGCCGGGCCAGAACGGGAGGAAGGTGCGCTCTACCGCGATCTGCGTGGCGGACGCGTCGAGTACCGCGGCGGCGAGCGGATACACGCTCACGCCGCCGTGCAGGCCGGCCTGGTCCACGTTGAAGCTGGCGCGCCAGCGCACGGTGTGCCCGGCGCCGATGGTGGCGGGCAGGGTCGCCGCGCCGACCTGGGTGTACCCGTCCGGCTGGTAGGAACCGCGGGCGAACTCGCTGAGCTGCGAACGCGCGCCGAATGGCGAGCCGGACGACCACAGCTGCACGGCCAGCCCCTGCAGCGAGCTCGCGCCTGCGCGGAACTGCCCGGACACGGTCACCGTGGCGCCGGGACGCGCGTAGGAGGGGCTGATCGAGTCGATGGTGATCGCGGGGGACTGGCTGGTGCCCTGGCGCTGGGCGAGGCTGCTGGCGGGCCCGCGCGCCGCGGCCGTGGCCGGTGCCGTCAGGCCGGCCGCCGCGGCGGCGGCGAGTACCGCCGACGCGGCCAGGGCTTGCGCGGCACGGCGGGTCTTGCCTGGCCGCCGGGTATTCACGCCCGCTCCGCGAGCAATCTGGGAACCTTGGCCGCGATGCCGCGCTCGTCCGCGTAGGCGAGCACCCCGGGCACTTTGCCCACCGGCACCCACGCCACCTCGTTCACCTCGGGATCGTCGTTGGACAGTGTTCCGCTGTGCGCGGCGAGCAGGAAATGGTGCACGGTCTTGTGCACGCGGCGCTTGCCCGCGATGAACCAGAAGTCGATGGTGCCAAGATCGGCCAGGACACTGCCGGTGATGCCGGTCTCCTCGGCGACCTCGCGCACCGCCGCCGCCTCGATCGTCTCGCCCGGTTCCACGTGTCCCTTGGGGAGTGACCACAGGAGCGTGCCCACGCGGTCCAGGCGGCCGATGACCGCGCCGCGCGGTGGGTTCGCGGCCAGGTCCACCACGAGGCCACCCGCGGACGTCTCGGCCACGCTCCGCAGCTTCCGCAGACGGCGGGCGACGCGATCACGGGGCACGCCTCGATGTTATTGCCTGCCCGGTGAGCCTCAGTTCGCCTTGCCGCAGGCGCGAAGTGCCCGGGGCTGGGGTGAGCCGGGGCCGGGGTGCGCGGGTCAGGGGCGCGCTGGGCCCGGCCGTGCCGCGGCGTCCACGGGTCTGCTCGCGCCGGGCTGCGGGCGCTTCAGGGCGCCGGGCTGCGGGCGGGTGAGGGCGGCGGGCTTGGCTTCGAGCAGCGCGAACAGGTCGAG
>DATFVJ010000134.1:0-16121 GCA_035260365.1 Streptosporangiaceae bacterium | reverse complement strand
CGGTCCCGGCGCGGGCGGTGCTTTCCCGGCTGAGCGGACGCGCCGGGGGGGCGGTGACTGCTGCCGCTGCCGTGCTCGCATTGACGGTGGCGCTGGTGAGCGGGGCCGGCGCCGCGGCCGCCGCGGCGTCGCCGGTCCACGACCACCACGGCCCGAGCGCCCGGCCGAAACCGGCCGTGCACACTCCCGGCGCGCCCGGCGCCGGCCAGCCGCCGGCGCACCGCGGCCGCACCGACCCCGGCTGCCGGGTGCGAATCGACGACGTGCGGATCGCCGGTTACCTCGGTTCGGGCCGCGTGATCCGCGCCGCGGTCGTGGGCGCGTACGTCGCCTGCAGGCTTACCGTGCACCACATGTCGCTCCAGGTCACGCTCTGGAAAGCAGGGCTTCTCTACGATCACGAGCAGGCCCAGACCACCGTAGCCGCGGTGGCCGGTAGCCGTCTCGGCAGTGATGTCACGCGCGTGACGTGCAGGGACCAGACCACCAGCCGCTTCTACGGTGTCGCGCACGCGGTCGTCTACTTCGACGGCAGGCGAGGTGACGCGTGGGTGAAATCTCCAGGTACGAGCGCGCCCCGATGCGGCACGTGACCCGTGTGATCCCAGCCGAATGCTGGTTATGTTGTCCCATATGCCCTCGCCGCCCGTCCGTACCCTGCTCGCGCGGGATCTCGAAGTCGTGACGGTGACCGACACGAGCGTCATCATCACCTGGTTCACGGGATCGGCGGACGAGCCCGACGCGTACGGCCAGCCCGCCCCGGTCCCCGCCGACACCGAACTGCTGCTCGGTGAGCCTGGCCGCCCCGGGACGCTGCGGACGGTCGTGCACGACGACACGCCCACGCCGTACCACTATGCGGAGGTGACCGGCCTGGAACCGGGCCGGGCCTACGCGTACGTGGCGCGCTCGGCCGGTCAGACGGCGGCGCAGACGTCACTGCAGTTTCCCGGGCGGCACGGCTCCCTGGACGTGCCAGGCGTGGTCACGACGCTTCCCACGCCGCCGGGCCGTTACCTGTTCACCCTCGCGCTCGCCGCGGACACCCACGTCGGCGAGACCGCGAGCGGACTGGTCGCGGCGAACTGGCCGCAGGCCTTCCGCCAGGACCCTGGCCTGCCCCCGTATCCAGAGGTGATGGTCACCGGCATGCTCGCCGACCTGCGCCGGCAGCGCCCCCGGCCGGCGGCGCTGATCGTCGCGGGAGACATGACCGCGGAAGCCTCGCCCGGTCAGGTGACACGGGTGCGTGAGCTGCTTGACCAGTGGGGCCGCCTCGGCACGGACTACTTCGTCGCACGCGGCAACCACGACCGGCCGCACACCGGTGCCGCCCACACCGTGGGGACGCCTGTCCCCGGGGCAACCGACCACCACGACTGCTGGGGTGACGTGTTCGGCTACCGCCACCAATGCCTCGGCGCGCACCAGCTCGGCGGCCTGCGGATCGTCGGGCTCGACACCACGACGCTCGACCTGGCGAGCGGCACCCTCGGCGAAAGCCAGCTCGGCGAGCTGCGCGACCTGCTCACCGCCGACCCGGACCGGCCGACCCTCGTGTACGGGCACCACCCGGTCACGCTCGAGTCGGCCGTCACGACGGCGGCCGGACCCGACTTCAACCTCGACGAAGCGAAGGCGCGGCAACTCGAAGCGCTCTACGCGCGCGCGCCCGGGGTCTTTCTGCACCAGGCCGGCCACACCCACCGAAACAAAGTGACGACCGCGGCCGGCCCGGGCGGCACCGAATTCCTGGAGGTCGCGGCGGTAAAGGAGTACCCGGGCGGCTATTCGCTGCTGCGCGTGCACACCGGCGGCTACCTGGTGAGCTTCTACAAGACGCGGGCGGATCTGGCCCGGCGGTGGAGCCAGCGCACCCGGGCGGAATACTTCGGGATCTTCCCGCACTACGCACTGGGCACGATCGCCGACCGCAACCACGCGGTGCGGCGTGACCTGTCCGGCCTCAGCCCCGTGCCGTGAACCGGGTGTCGTGTACCCCGTGCCGTAAGCGTGTGCGGCGCGGCGGCATGCCGTACGGCCGAGCCGTGTGGCCGGAGCAGTGCGGCGTGCGCACCAGGCATAATGGACTATGCTTTTCTGCTTGGCAGGAAAACACATAGCCCTTTAAAGAAATGCGCTCGGGATTATATCAAGGAAATGGAACGCCGGCAAACTGAATCCGCCCGCGCCGAGGCTCTACGGGTCGAGCAGACCTATGTCTCGATGCTGTACGAACGCCTCGGCATAGCGCGGGAACGCGCGGAGGCGGCCCTGCGTGAGGCACACGGGCGCGGCGCGGCGGGCGGCACCCACCAGGCCCGTATCGAACGCGAGGTGGCCGCCGCCGAGCAGGCACGCCGGATCGCCCAGTTGTCCGGCGTGGAACGTGGCCTGTGCTTCGGCCGTATCGACGACACCGACGGCGGTACCTACTACATCGGCCGGATCGGGCTGCGGGGCGGCGGTAACGAGCTTGTGCTGATCGACTGGCGCGCCCCGGCCGCCCGCCCCTTCTACACCGCGACGCCGGGCGATCCCGGTCCGCTGGTGCGCCGGCGCCACCTGTACACCCGCGGCCGCACGGTCACCGGCATCGACGACGAGGTATTCGACCTGGAGCGGATGGCCGAGAGCGACCGCCGCACGCTGGTCGGCGAGGCGGCACTCATGGCCTCGCTGCGGCGCGGGCGCACGGGCCGGATGACCGAGGTGGTCGCGACCATCCAGACCGAGCAGGACCGGGTGATCCGCTCCGGCTTGCCGGGCGTGCTCGTGGTCCAGGGCGGCCCCGGCACCGGCAAGACCGTTGCCGCGCTGCACCGCGCGGCCTACCTGCTCTACACGCACCGGGCCACGCTGGAGCGCCGCGGCGTGCTCGTGGTGGGGCCGAACGCGATGTTCCTGCGCTACATCGGCCAGGTGCTGCCGTCCCTCGGCGAGACCGACGTGGTACTTGCCACCGTCGGCGAGTTGTTCCGTGGCGTGCGCGCTACCGCCGCCGACGCCACCGAGGCGGCGGTCGTCAAGGGCGACCTGCGGATGGCGGCTGTCGTCAAGGCGGCGGTGCGCGACCATCAGCGCGTGCCAGCAGGCGACCTTGAAATCGTGACCGAGGACTTGACCCTGCGGGTCGCCCGCGACACCTGTGTGCGGGCGCGCGATCGCGCGCGAGCGCTGCGCAGCCCGCACAACGTGTCGCGCAAGCTGTTCGTCCAGGACATGCTTACCGCGCTCGTGCGCAGCGAAGCCGCGGCACTTGACCGGCCGGTCGACAGCGAGGATCTGCCGTACCTGCGCGCGGCGTTGTGGGAGCAGGATCCGGTCCGTGCGGCGCTTGACGCGCTCTGGCCGTTCCTGACCCCGCAGCAGTTGATCTCCGAACTGCTGCGGAGCGGGCCGGCGCTGCGCTCCGCCGCGGCGGGCCGCGGCGGCCTCTCGCCCGGCCAGCAGCGGGCGATCCTGCGGCCGGCCGGGTCCCCGTGGACGACCGGTGATGTGCCGCTGCTCGACGAGGCCGCCGACCTGCTCGGCGAGGACGACGCGGCGGCCAGGGCGATGGAGCGGGTCGCGGAACGGGAGCGGCGCGCGGACGAGGAGTACGCGTACGGCGTGCTCGAACTGACCGGGCTGTCGGAACTCGGTGTGCTCGACGCGCGCGCGCTCGCGCAGCGCCACCGCGACGGCGGTAGCTCCGCGACCACCGCCGAGCGGGCGGCCGAGGATCGCACCTGGGCGTACGGCCACGTCATCGTGGACGAGGCGCAGGAACTGTCGGCGATGGCATGGCGCACGGTGATGCGCCGGGTCCCGACGCGGTCGCTGACGGTGGTGGGCGATATCGCCCAGCGAAGTTCCCCGGCCGGCGCGCGGTCGTGGGGCGAGATGCTCGACAGGTACGTCAGGGGCCGCTGGCGTGAGGAGCGCCTGACGGTCAACTACCGGACGTCGGCGGAGATCATGGAAGCCGCGGCGGACGTACTGAAGGCGGTGGCACCGGGACAGGAGCCACCGGAGTCCGTGCGCAGTGGCGAGGTACCGCCGCGCGCGCTGCTCACCACCGCCGGCGAACTCCCTGACGCCCTCGCCAGGCTCGTGAAGTCGGAACTCGCCGAGATCGGCGACGGCCGCCTCGCGGTCATCACACCGGATGCCCGGCACGCTGGGATCGCCGCCATGCTGCCGGAAGCCGCCGCCGCCGCGACCCTCGACGCGCTCGACTCCCCGGTCGCCGTGCTCACGGTGCCGCAGGCCAAGGGCCTGGAGTTCGACGCGGTCGTCGTCGTCGCACCCAGCGAAATCATCGCCGCCTCCCCCATGGGCGGTCATGACCTGTACGTGGCGATGACCCGGGCGACCAGGCGGCTGACGGTGGTGCAGGAGGGGGCGTTGCCCGGCATGCTCAGCCGGCTGGCACCGCCGCAGGCGGCGGTGCCAGCCGGCTGAGCCACTGGTCACCGCTCGCAGCGAGCGACTGGCCCGCACGCACGCACGCGACCCGCAGCGCGGGCCGAAGGTGAAGGATGACGCGTACGGCTGATACCGAGCCCACCGCACGGCTCCGCAACGTGCTTTACCCGGTCGCCGACCTGGACCAGGCGATCCGGTTCTACCGCGACGGCCTCGGCCTGGCCGTCAAGTTCCAGGACGGCGACAGGTTCGCGGCCCTCGACGCCGACCCGGGCGGTGCTTGCGGACCCGGCCGGAAATCCGTTCGTGATCTACGCGCCGCACCAGTAGCGCGCTGGATCAGGCTCGGCCCGGCGACCCGCGTTCAAGGTGCCGCCAGCGGCAGCCGTGATGGAGATGACCTGAGTAACCGACCTTGGCGCGCCGCGAGCCCGGGTGTGCGGCGCAGTGGTTACCAGGCCCAGTGGAACCCGACGACGGCGTTTTCCAGGATCCGCAGGTAGTGGTGCGCGGAGTGCTGGCTGTCCAGCGAGACGGCCTCGTGCTCGACGATGTCTCCCTCGATGCCGTCCCAGGACGCCCACCAGATGGTGGCGGGCACCATATCCGGGTGGAACTCCACCCGGATATCGACATTTTCCATGCGCGACCTGGAGGCACGGCGGTAGTCACTCGCCGGGCGTTCGGCAAAATGGAAGATCATCCAATACTCGAGGGTGAGCGTGTCGCCGCGTTCGAGCGGCTTGGCCAGCAGGATGTCGGTGGTGTAGAGAACCTCGGTGATCTTCCTGAACGGCCCGCTCATCCCTCGGCAGCCCTGGCCGAGCTCGAGTGTCAGGTCGGCGGAGTCGAAGCGGAACGGTATGCGGTCCAGCCCGTCCACGGTCGCCTCGATCACGTGCAAGGTGCGCTGGCGGTCCGGCATCCCGTCCGGGCCGCAGTAATGATGATCATGCAGGGCGAGGGTCTGGTGCTGAAGCGGGCCGAGCGCGGCTGACCGCTCGGGCCGCATCGCGCGCGGACCGGCCTGCACCCGGGAGCGGCCCGACCCCTCCCACAACCGCCAGAGCAGTTCCGCGTCGTGGCTGGCCAGGTCGAACGCGTCGATGAACAGGCTCAGCGACGCCTTACTCACCATCCGGCCCGATATCGCGCGGAGCACGGTGTCCTTGAGCTGACGGGGCAGGACGTCGACGTCGCCCGTGGTGCGTGGATTGCGCCAGAGATAGTGGGCGAGAACGTCAGCCACCGCGAGCTGGTTGATCTCGCCCGGCCTGGTTCGCTCCGCATACTGCGCCCAGCGCTGCCGGTAACGGCCGGGCTGGAGCAACAGCTCACGCAGGTATGCGGCAGTTGCAGCATGGCGCACGGCCGTGGACTCTGAACCATTCACTGATTCGGCCTACCCGGGTGCGAACTTGTTGCGACATACGAGAGTTACTGTACGTCGTCGGCCTCGCCGGGGGGGCGAGACCGGATCAAGGGGAGGGGACCGGTCGCAGCATGGACGACCGCCGGGGTTCGATGTCGCGCGGGCTGGACGAGGCGTATTTCCTCGACCTGCTCGGCGACGCATACAACGGTCTTGGCCGTTACGACGAGGCCGTGGTGGCGCTCTCCAGCGCCGTCAAGGTGTTCGAGGAACAAGGGGCGCAATGCGCGCACGCCGTTGGCCTGTTCAAGCTCGCGCAGAGCCATCTCGCGCTTGCTCAGCACGACCAGGCCATCGGTTACCTCGAGGAGTGCCTGCCGATCTTCCGCAAACTGCACCTGACCGGGTCAGAACAGCGGGCCAGGGCCGCGCTCGACGCCTGCCTGCTCGTCATCGCCTGACGGGCCCGCGCGGCCGGGAGGCGGTCGCTCGAGCGCGCCGATCGCCTCGCGCAGTTCCGCCGCCGCAGGATCACCGAGGTCTTCCAGGATCGCAAGCGCCGCGCGCCAGGACGAGAGCGCCGCGCCGAGATGGCCGGTTTGCCGTTGGGCGTCGCCCAGGTGGCGCAGGGTCTCCGCCTCACCGCATCGGTCACCCATCTCACGGCGGAGCGCGAGCGCCCGCGAGAGCCAGCCGAGCGCGTCGTCAATGCGCCCAAGCCGCAGGTAGGCTCCGCCGAGGTTGTTAAGCGCCGAACTCTCGCCGGTGAGGTAGCGGATCGCACGGGAAAGGGTCAGCGCCTGCTGTAAACAGCCAAGCGCTTCAGTCTGCTGCCCGAGTTCCAGGTACGTCTCGCCGAGATTGTTCAGCCCGATGGCCAGGCTGCGGCGGTTGCCGGTTTCGCGGCTGATGAACAGCGCCCGCTTGAACCAGTCGGCGGCGTCGCTCAGGCGGCGCAGCTGGAAGTAGGTGCTGCCGATGTTGTTCAGGCACGAGGCTTCGAAACGCCGGTCACCCATCTCGTGGCTGATGCCAAGTGCCTGCCGGTAGCAGTCGAGTGCCTCGCCGAACCTGCGCAGATCCCAGTAGGCTCCGGCGAGGCTGTTCAGCGTCGCGGCCTCGCCGTTGCGGTCTTCGGCGCGGCGTGCGGCAGCGAGGCCGGTGCGGCAGCAGGCGATCCAATCGGCCCATGGTTTGCGCAGGTCGAAATATCCCCACAGGGAGACGGGTAACTGCCAGGCGATGGCGTGCTCACCGGCCTTCGCGGCGTGGCGGGTCGCGGCGACGAGGTTGGCCCGCTCGGTCTCACACCACTCGAGCGCGGCCGGGTAGCTGTTGAAGGACAGCGGGTGACAGCCGGGTGCCGGGGCATCCAAGCAGACGCGGCGCCGTTGTGACAGCAGCACCCGGTCGGCCGCGTCGGCGCTGTGCAGATACCAGGAGAGCATCCGGTGCACCGCGGCCACGCGGTCCGGCCGGCTCTCGTCCGCCCGCGCGCGTTCGGCCGCGTAGATGCGCAGCAAATCGTGGAACAGGTAGCGGCCGGGCCGCGGCTCGTCCACCAGATGCGCGTCGGCGAGCAGGTCAAGCAGCCGCTGCGCCGCCGCGATCGAGACGCCGGCCGCCGCGGCCGCGGCGTGGACGCTGAGATCGGATCCACGGTGCAGGCCGAGCAGCCGGAACATCCGCGCCGCGTCGGCGGGCAGGGCGCGGTACGACCACGAGAACACCGAACGGACCTCCGTCGCCTCGTCGCCGGAGATCGCGAGGACATCGAGCCTGTCCCGTTCGGCACGCAACTGCCGCGCAAGGTCGGCCAGCGTCAGGTGCTGGCGTGCGGCCGCGCGGTCCGCCGCGATCCGCAGCGCGAGCGGCAGGTATCCGCACAGCCGGGCAACCTCGGCCGCCGCCGCGGGCTCGGCTGTCACCCGCCCGTCGCCCAGGGTCCGCTTCAGCAGCAGGATCGCCTCGGGCTCGGTCAGCCGGCCCAGGCTGACCGGCGCGGCGCCGTCCCTGGCGACGAGGCCGGCCAGGCGGCTGCGGCTGGTAATGAGGACCAGGCAGCCGGGAGATCCGGGCAGCAGCGGCCGTACCTGCGCGGGGGTCGCCGCATTGTCTAGCAGGATCAGTGCCCGCTTGCCGTCGAGCAGGGTCCGCAGCAGCGCGGACCGCGACTCCAATTCCGGCGGGATCGCCTCCGGTGCGACCGCGAGCGCGCGCAGGAATCCGTCGAGCACGACGCCCGGCCCGGCGGGCTGGCCCGCCGGATCGTAGCCGCGGAGGTTGGCGAACAGCGTGCCGTCAGGGAACCGGCCCTTGACCCGCTGCGCCCAGTGCAGGGCAAGTGCCGTCTTGCCCACTCCCGCGGTACCGCCGATCGCGGTGATCACGACCGTGCCTGAGCTGCGCGAACCGCCGGAGATCAGCCCGTCGAGCCGGGCGATGGCATCGGCGCGGCCGACGAAGTTGGGCGCGCCGCCAGGCAACTGGGCCGGCCGCGGCAGCCCGCCGCGGCGGGCCTGCGGCAGGTCGGCCGCGAGGGCGAGCAGTTCGCCACCTGCGCACAGTGCCTCGTCGCAGCACCGGGCAACGTGCGGATGAGCCGGTCGCTCGCCGTTCTCGATCTTGCTAAGGTGCCCCTTGCTGTAGTGCACAAGCTCAGACAGCTTCGCCAAAGACACGCCTCGCTGCCCGCGAAGCGTCCGCATCGCCGTACCGAACGACGACGGCTCGCTCACCGCTTCAAGCGCCTTCCGTTTACGCCCCTGACCGGGTTGCCAACTTAGCAGGCTGCGACCGCTCACAGGCCGAGACGCTCGGGCGCGGTGGCCAGACCGCGCATGACGCCGCGGGGGTCGGGCATCAGCCTGCGCGCATCGAGATCGAGCATCCCGGCCACGGCGTCGAGTTCCGCCGCCACGGTCCCGTCGACGTGCCTGATCTCCTGCGTGATCCGGAAGGTCTTGCCCTTGCCCCAGATGAACTCGCAGGAGACGTCGACCTCGTCGCCGCCGCGCAGCTCGCGGCGGAACCTGATGGTGGTTTCGAGCACGACGGGTCCCACCCCGGCCGCTTGCTGCTTGTCCTCGGCGATGCCGGCGCGTACGCACTCACGGCGCGCGTGCTCCGCGTACTGCAGGTAGACGGCCTGGTTCAGATGACCGTTCATGTCGAGCTCGTACCCGCGCACCGCGATCCGCACCTGGAATGGCTCCATCGCCGCCCACCTCCCGTCCGCAAGGGTCTCAGCCAAGCAATAGATGGTCCAGGCGGCCCGTGTGGGCCGGCCGGCGCGGCGTATCGCCGGTGGCCGCTCAGGCGGGGTACGCGTCAGGCCTGACTGTGTAGGTCCAGCCAGACGGCGCGACCCAGACGAGAGTCCCGGGTACCGGCTGCGTGAGTTTCCAGCCGTCGGCCTGTTTCACCTTGTGATGGAACCGGCACAACGGAGCGACGTTGCATTCGCACGAGCGACCTCCCTGGTGGAAGGGGGTCGTGTGGTCTTGGTCGCAGCGACGGGCCGGCCGCCGGCAGCCGGGGAACGTGCAGGTGGGGTTGCGGACCTCGATCAAATGCCGCAACGCCGCAGACAGCTTGTACGCGCGGGTTTCCCGCTCGTGGGAGCAGTCTCCCGCCGCCAGCGCGCGCAGCGTGGCCGTGAACGACCAGCCATCTACCGAGCGCCCGTCTGGGTCACCCCGCGGCCGCCCCTCTTGGCCCGGCCCGCGCTGGGACCCGCGCTGGGGCCGGATGGCGCAGCCATGCGCGACCGCCTGTCCGTAGTCGCCGAGCACGGTGATGCACCAGCGCACGGCAGGATTCGCCGCGGCCATCGCCGCGAGGTCGCGCGCGCTGCTCGCCGTGATCGGGCCGAACCCCGCGACCTCACCCGGCGAGCCCGTCAGCCCAAGCAGGGCGGCCAGCGGCACGGTCAGATTTACCGATCCGGTCATCCCGGTCCAGCCGGACCGGCCGGTGCAAGAGGGGCAAGCGCCGCCTGACGGCACCCGGCGCGGCCCTGGCCCCAGCGCGACATCCGGGTCAGGCATGGTTTCCGGCGCATTCCCCGAAGCCTCCCGCGCAACGGCGGCCTCGGGCGCCGCGTGCGACGCGGGCTCTGCTGGCTCTGCTGGCTCTGCTGGCTCCGGCGCGGCGTCCGGATCTGCCATTGCGCTGTCCTCGGTCGGCTCGGCGACGGGCTCAGGCATGGGCTCATGAACTGGCCCAGAGGGCTCGGGGACGTGCACGGGAGCTTGGGCAGCGGCCGGGCGGCCGAGTAGTAAGCCGAGGAATACCTGGGCGCGCAGTAGATCCATCCCGCCGACCGCACCGTCCGACTTGAGCGCCGCAGCCAGCGCGTTAATCCTGTTTTCGGCGGCAATCACGTCGGCGGGCGGTAGGTCACGGCCCGCGATCGCACCGGTTCCGGCCGGTTCGGCCCACCGCTCGACCCGCGCCTGTTTCTCCGCCTGCGCACGCCGCACGTCGGCAGCTGCGGGATCGGCGGCCATCGCCGCTCGTGCCACGGCCCGGCGAAGCTCGGCGGTCGTCTGTCCCGGCGCCTTGTCAAGCACCTCAGCCTCGACCGCGCGGGCGAGTTCGTCGGCCAGTCCGGCCACGCCGGTGGTGATGACAAGCGCGCGGGGCATGTCGATCCGGCCTGCCGCGAGCGCCGCGGCGGTTCCCGCCAGCCCACGCAGCCCAAGTGCCCGTGCGACCAGGCCGTCGGCAGCCGAACGCGTCAGCGTCAGTGCGGCCGCGACCTCTGCGGACGCGTACCGCTCTGCCTCGTTGGCCCAGCAGCCCGCTGCTTGCGCGGCCGCGATGCGCCGGTCCGCAAGCTCGGCCGCCGCCGCGTGCTCCATCGCCGCCGCCCACGAGCCAAGCCGCCGCCAGCCCCGCAACACCCCGGTCAGGGCTTCGTCACCGAGCCACCGCATCCCCGCGCCCGCGCCCGCGCCCGCGCCCGCGCCCGCGCCCGAACCGCAGGCCCCGTCTCGCCCACGTACCGAGGCGGTGTCCTGCAGAAAGATCGCAAGCTCCGGGCATGGTTCGAGGCCGTCAAGGACGCCGCCTTGACCGAAACCAGTCTCCGCCGGGCCGGGCGGGCCGCCATCGAGCCTGCTGGCACTGCTGGCACTGCTGGCACTGCTGGGCGGCGCCGCCCACGCCGATTGCCCGGATATCGCCGACATCAGCCCGGCAGGCAGCTGGCTACCGCCGCATAGCCACACTCCCTGCTCGGCCGTTTCGCCCGCTAAATCCAAGACCGTCTCGCGCTCCGAATCGAGCGGCCGCTCCGGAGCCAATGCCGTGGGCAAATCACCGGCGTGGCCATTCGCGGGATCCTTTGGCACGCCGGCGAACGTCCGCACGCCGGCCATGTCACGGCCACTCAAGAACTCATAACTGCCGCCGTCAAACGGCGCTCCCTGCGACATCGGGTGCACCTCCCTGAAACGGCCGGCAACTCCTTCATCGAACAGTTTATCGTGTCCGCTGCCATTCGTACATACATTCGAGTAAGAATATCCAGGAATTTACCCGGGGCGGTACGGCCAAGCGCGAGCCACCAGAACGAAAGACCAGCCGGGGAGCGACCCGGCGGCTGGAGCAGACAGGGGCGGAGCAGGCGCGTACTCCCGTGCTATGGCGTTTCCGCTCCCGCTTGTGTTTCGGGCTCGGGGGTGAGCTGCGTTGTGCAGTAACGGCAGCGCCGGGCACCCTTCGGCACGCTGCTGAGGCATTCGGGACATTCGCGCTCGGTTGCCTCCTCGTTTCTCCTGGTCAGCTCGAAAAGCTTGGCTACCGGCAGGACCACGAGGAAATACACAACCGCGGCGATGATGATGAACGAGATCACCACGTCGAGGAAGTCGCCATAGGCGAACTTGCTCTTGTTAACGGTGAAGTAAAGCTGCGAGAAGTCAGGTTTCCCCCCGATCGCGGCGATCAGGGGGGTGATCAGATCCTTCACGAGCGCCGCGATCAGCGCGCTGAACGCGACGCCGATCACGACCGCAACCGCAAGTTCTACCAGATTCCCGCGGAGCAGAAACTTCTTGAAACCCTGCATTCTCGATATCCCCCCAAACGGCGGTGCGAGTGTGGCGCCAGCAAGTTCATGCTCACCGTACCCGTGCGGGCCACACATACCACGGATTCCGGGCACCTGGGCTGCGCGTGGCGCGGCGGCGGCCTCAGCGAGTCAACCGCCGGCACCTTGCGATAATGACCCGGACGTAACCGCACCCGGGAGGGCGACATCATGGCGACGAAAGGGCCGAGCCGGGTAACCGGCGCGCGTGCGGACGTCGCCTTCGTCAACGGCCCGGTCTACACGGTCGACGCGGCGAGGTCCTGGACGGACGCCGTCGCGGTGCGCGGGGGCAGGATCGCCGCGGTCGGCGGCGGCGCGGTGCGGCCGCTCATCGGCGCGGGCACCGAGGTCATCGACCTGGCCGGCAAGCTGCTGCTGCCCGGCTTCGTCGACGCGCACGTCCATCCGGTCATGGGAGGCACGGAGCGTGCGCTGTGCGATCTGACCGGCACGTCGTCGGCGGCGGAGTGCCTCGGCCGGATCGCGGACTACGCACGCGAGCACCCGGACCGGACCTGGATCCTCGGCGGCGGGTGGTCGATGGACCAGTTTCCCCGCGGCACGCCCTCGCGGCTCGACCTGGACGCCGTCGTACCCGGCCGGCCGGTGTACCTGACCAACCGTGACCATCACGGCGCGTGGGTGAACACGCGGGCGCTCGAGCTCGCGGGCGTCGGCTCGGCCACCCCCGATCCCGAGGGCGGCAGGATCGAACGTGACGGCAGCGGATCTCCGCAGGGCACCCTGCACGAGGACGCCACCATGCTGGTGGCGAAGCACACGCCGCCGGCCACCGCCGCCGAGTACGCGGCCGGGCTGCTCGAGGGTCAGCGATACCTGCACTCGCTGGGCATCACCGGCTGGCAGGACGCGATCATCGGGCCGTACCTGGGTCATCAGGACATCCTGCGCACGTACCTGGACCTGGCCGGCGCAGGCGGCCTGACCGCGCGCGTGGCGGGCGCGCTGTGGTGGGATCGCAGCCGCGGCGAGGAGCAGATCGGTGACCTGCTCGACCGGCGGGAGGCCGGCCAGTCGGGCCGGTTCAAGGCGAACACGGTCAAGATCATGCAGGACGGTGTGTGCGAGAACTTCAGCGCCGCCATGCTCGACCCCTACCTCGACGGGCACGGCAGGCCGACCACCAACCGCGGGCACAGCTTCATCCACGCCGGGGCGCTCGCGCGGTACGTGACACGCCTCGACGCCGAGGGCTTCCAGGTCCATTTCCACGCCATCGGCGACCGCGCTGTCCGCGAGAGCCTCGACGCGGTCGCCGCCGCGCGAGCCGCCAACGGCTGGCACGATCACCGGCATCACATCGCGCACATCCAGGTCGTCCATCCCGGCGACATCAGGCGGTTCCGCGACCTCGGGGTGGCCGCCAACATGCAGCCGCTGTGGGCCACGGCCGATGCGCAGATGCGCGACCTCACGATCCCGTTCCTCGGCCAGCCACGCTCGCAGTGGCAATACCCGTTCGGGTCGCTGCGCGCGAGCGGAGCGGTGCTTGCGGCCGGCAGCGACTGGCCGGTGTCCAGCCCCGATCCGCTGCACGGCATTCACACAGCGGTCAACAGGACCGGGCCAGGAAACGGGTTCGCGGACGAGCCGTTCCTGCCCGGCGAGCGCCTCGCCCTCGGTGACGCGATAGCGGCGTACACGATCGGCAGCGCCTGGGTGAGTCACCTCGACCGCGAGGCCGGCTCGATCGAGACCGGCAAGTACGCCGACCTCATCGTCTTGGACCGCAACCCGTTCGCCGGCGATCCTGGCGGCATCGCCGGCACCCGCGTGGAGATGACCTTCGTCCAGGGAACCCTCGTCCACGCGCTCGCAGGCTGAATACCCGGCGGCGGGCGATCAGCCAGGCTGGCCGCCGTCAGGTCCCGCGGCGCGCGGCGCAAGCGGCCGCCAACGCCGCGGCATCACGAACTCGCCCTTGGCTTCCACGGTCGGCACGCCCCGCTCGTTGCGAATCCGGCCGTCCGCGGTGGTGACGCGGCCGGCGCCACCACTGATCCACGCCTCCGCGGCGAGGGACGCGCCGATCGGCGTGGGCCGCAGGTAGCGCAGGCTGAGCGTCGCCGTCATGCCCGGCTTGGCGCCCGCGGCGGCGGCGGACCCGAGCAGATGATCAAGGATGGCCGCGCAGACTCCGCCGTGCACGGCGCCGGGTGGTCCCTCGTAGGCGGGTCCGAGGACGAACTCGGCGCGTGCGGTGCCTGCCGGCGTGGTCGTGATCGTGATCGGCGGCGCGAGCGGGTTCGCATCGCCCGTCACCGGGCTGTGCGGCTGGCGCAGCCGCCCATTCTTTGGATCGATGTTGAGCCGAAGGGGGCCGGCCCGGCGTCGCGCGCCGAGCCGCGCGGTCAGCAACTCGATCTCGCCGGCCACCGCGTCGAGCTCGGCGACCGCCGCGTCGGTGAGCACGACCGCCCCGACGAGTTCACGCGTCCGCGCGGCGAGGGAGGTGAGCGCGGTCAGGAGCGCCGGGTCCACGTCGGCACCGAAGATCGCACCGGTCCCAACGGGCGCGGTCTCAGCGCCGCCGTCGGCTCCACCGGCGGCTCCACCGTCAGCTCCGCCGGCGCCGCTGACGTCGGTCACCTCCGCCGCGCGGCGATGTCCTTCGTTCCGCTCATCCGGGCTCAATCGACGTCCCTCCCAGCGCATCAGCGACCGCGCCGAACACGATTCGGCCCGCTCCGCAGCTTGCCAATCACCACGGCGTGGGTCAAACCAGGGTGCGGATTCCAGGCCCAGGTCACCGTGACCAACGGATCCACGTCACGGACCAGCTCGACGGTCGGCTGGACCTTCCCGGGTGACCAGAAGATCAACAACATCTGGAACGCGACGTCCACGCAGTCCGGCGAGAGCGTGACCGCCAAGAACATGTCCTACAACGGCACGCTCGCGGCGGGAGCCGCCACCTCGTTCGGCTTCACCGGCACCTAGACGAGCAGCAATGCCTCGCCCACGAGCCCGACGTGCTCGTAACGTCCGATGTCTTCGAAATCGATCTCTTGAGTCTTTCGAGGTGCTTCCGTACATTGGCCCTGCGCAGCCTTCGTGATCTTCCGTCGCCTCCGGCAGAACAATTCCGCGCTCAGCACCCGTGCCCATGCCCATGCTGGCCGCTAAACATCTGGCCCCGGGCCAGTCAGAACAGGACCGACATGAAAGTGCCGACTTCGCTGAAGCCGGCCCGCTGGTACGCGGCACGCGCCGGCCGGTTGAAGTCGTTGACATAGAGCGTCACCAACGGCGCGAACATCCGCTGCGCCGATGCCACCACGGCGGCCATGCCCGGCGCGGCGAGCCCCTGCCCGCGAACGCGCGGATTCACCCACACGCCCTGCACCTGGCAGGCGTGCGGCGTCACCGCCCCGATCTCGGCCTTGAACACGACGCGCCCGGCCTCGATGCGGGCGAACGCGCGGCCGCTGATGATCAGTTCGGTCACCCGGGCGCGGTACAGCGCGCCGCCGTCACCCCCGGCCGGCGAGACGCCGACCTCCTCGGTGAACATCGCGACGCACGCGGGCAGCAAGATCCCGAGCTCGCTCAGCCGCACCTGCCGCACCGCCGGGTCGGGCGCCACCTGGGGCCGCGCGGAGATGGCCATCACCGGCTGCGCCGCCCGGATCGCCCGGGCCGGACCCCAGTACGGCCGCAGCAGATCCCACAGATCCCTAACGGCTTCCGCTGGCCCCACCAACGACGAACAGCGGCGTCCCTGCCTGCGCGCGCGCTCCGCGAAGGCGGTCACCGACACGGGCGTGGCCGCCACGGGAACCAGGTTGGCGCCGGCGTAGCAGAGGGACTCGAGCCGGCGGCCGGAGTAGTAGCCCCACATCTGCGCGCCGAGCGCGCCAGGGTCGAGGCCGCCGGACCGCACGCGGGAACTGACGAACACGTTCGCGACGGGGTCCCGGTCGCAAAGCTCGAGAACCTCGCCCACGTCGCGGTCGTCGAGCACGCGGACCGTTGCTGGCGACCGATGCGCCATTGTGCGCAACACACCCCCAGCCTAGGCGATCCGGCCGCGATACCGCCCCCGTGCGGCAGCCGTCAAGGCTGTGCTGCCCGGGGGGCTCCACCCCACGGGACCCCCCGCAGCAAACGATGCCGCATCCGCGGCAGCCGTTAGGGATAGGGGGTGCGCCTGTGCTCAGCCACTGGTGGACGGGACAGGAAGGGCCGGGCACGTCGCGTTGACCAGGCCCGGGC
>DATFVJ010000133.1:0-7195 GCA_035260365.1 Streptosporangiaceae bacterium | reverse complement strand
CTGCCCGGAGGGAATCACCCGGGCGGCCATCCTCGAACTCGCGGCCGCCGACGGCATCCCGTGCGACGTCGCGGACGTCAGCCTGCCGCAGCTCTGGTGCGCCGACGAGCTTTTCGTCACCGGCACCATGGGCGGCGTGGCCCCGGTGGTCTCGCTCGACGGGCGGGCTCCCCGCGCCAGCGCCACCGGCGCGGCCGGCCCGGTGACCAAGCGGCTTACCGACCTGTACGCCGGCCTGACCGCGCGCGAAGGAACCCCGGTCTGACTCCGGCGCGGCTCCCTCGGTGACGGGCGCGGCTCCCTCGGTGACGGCCTCGGCTCGGGCCGGGGCTCGGCCGGCCGCGGCGGTTCACCGGTGAATCTTTCCTGTGTTCGGCGGGCGGCACTGCGAGAATGACCACCATGCCGCCGAACCCGCGGGTGACCGTGTTCAGCCTGGGCGGCACGATCGCCATGACGTCGGCCGGTGCGCCCGCCCCCGCAGGCCCACCCGGTGGCTCCCCAGCCGCCGGCGGCGTCGTGCCGGCGCTGACGGGCGAGCAACTGATCTCCGCGGTGCCTGGCCTCGCCGCCGCCGGCGTGGACGTCGTGGCCCGGCAGTTCCGCCAGGTGCCTGGCGCCTCGCTGACGCTGCCGGACATCGTCGAGCTCGCCGCGGCCATCGAGGCGGAGGAAGTCAAGGGCACCTCCGGTGTCGTCGTGACCCAGGGCACCGACACCATCGAGGAGACCGCCTACGCGCTCGACCTGCTGCACCGCGGCGACATGCCGGCCGTGGTGACCGGCGCGATGCGCCATCCCGCGATGGCGGGCGCGGACGGGCCCGCCAACATCCTGGCGGCCGTCGCCGCGGCGGCGAGCCCGGCCGCGCGCGGGCTTGGCTGCCTGGTGGCGTTCGCCGACGAGATCCATTCCGCCCGGCACGTGCAAAAGGTGCACGCGACGAGCCCGGCCGCGTTCGCCTCCCCGGGCGCGGGCCCGATCGGGTTTGTTGCCGAGGGCGCCATCCGCTGGCACGGGCGTCCGGCCAGGCGTGTGTCGGTGCCGGGTGTGCAGGGCGACGCCATCCCGCGTGTCGCGCTCGTCACGATCACGCTCGGCGATGACGGCGCACTGCTCGAGCGCATCGACGGCAGATTCGCGGGCCTGGTCGTCGCGGCGTTCGGCGCGGGCCACGTGCCCGCGGTCATGGCGCAGGCGCTCGCGGATCTCGCGTCCCGCATGCCCGTCGTGCTGACCTCCAGAACCGGAGCCGGGGCGGTTCTGTCCAGAACATACGGTTTCACCGGCTCGGAAAGCGACCTGCTCGGCCGGGGCCTCATCAGCGGCGGCTCGCTGCATCCACTCAAGGCCCGCGTCCTGCTGCAGCTCCTGCTGTCCGCGGGAGCGTCCCGCGAGCACGTGACGCTGGCGTTTGCCATCAGCGGCGCGGTGCCGGGCTGAAGGGGCGCTAACCCGGGGGGCGACCCCCCGGGTTAGCCGCGCTCAGGCGTGCTCAGGCGCGGCGTCCGGCTCCGCCGCCGTCGCCCGCAGGCGCGCGATCCGGCCGGCACTGAGGTCGTACCGCACCGTGATCGGAATGCTCATCGCGATGAACGCCACGGCGACCAGCGGCGCGCCCCACCGCAGCACGTCGAGCGCCCCCTGCGGCTGCGGGACGGGATGCTTCAGATCCGAGGACACGTAGCCGACGACCGCGAGGAGCCCGGCGAGGACCAAGGCGCCGAGGGCGAAGACGACGGTCTCCGCGGCGGTCCAGACGCCGGTGAACACGCCGGCCCGGCGCTTTCCCGACACGAGCGCGTCAGCCACCATCGTGTCGGCGAGCATCGAATACTGCAGCAGTTGCAGCCCCGCGTAGCCGACCCCGATGACCAGGACGCAGGCGTACGCGTACGGGGTGCCGAGCGCGGGAGTGGCCACCAGCCCGGCTGAGCCCGCGAGGAACAGCGCGGCGGCGGCCACCATCGCGCCCCGCTTCTCCATCCGGCGCGAGATGGCCTTCCACAGCGGCATGGTGATCACGATCGGAGCTACCAGGCAGACGAACAGCGGCGTCACCGCGCTCGGGTCGCCGAGCGTGTAGGTCGCGAAGTACGGCGCGGCCGCGAGCATCAGGCCCGCGGCGAGCATCTGCGCGCAGCTGAAGCCGAGCAGCCAGCCGAACGTCTTGTTGGCGCGGATCACGGCGAACTGCGTGCGCAGCGACGGCTCGGCCAGAGTGCCCGCGGGCCGGCCAGTCGTCGGCGCATTCCGGGTGCCGGTGAACGTTGTCACCATCGATACCGCGAGCACGGCGGCCATAACCAAACCCATCACCCGGTAACCCGCAACGCCGCCCACCGCGTTCGCGATGCCAGGCGCGACGGCACCCGAGACCAGGATGGCGACACCGAGGAAAACCATCCGCCAGGTCAGCAGCGCCGACTGCTCGTGGTAGTCATTGGTCATCTCGGCCGGCATCGCCTTGTAGGGCACCTCGAAAAACGCGAAAGCCGTCGAGGCGAGCAGGAAGGCCACAGCGACATAAAGCCCGGCCCACGCGCCGGTCAGCGGCGGGCCCGCGAACGTGAGCGCGAAACACACCGGCAGCGTGGCCGCGCCCGCGAGCAGCCACGGCCTGCGCGGTCCGTGCCGTGACCGGGTGGCGTCGGACAGCCTGCCGACCAAGGGATTGATGAACAGGTCCCATGCCTTTGGCACGAACACGGCGGGCCCGGCGATCACCGCACGTACCCCGAGCACGTTGGTCAGGTAGTAAAGCAGCAGCAAGCCAGGGACCGTGCCGAAGGTGCCGGTGCAGAATGAGCCGAGGCCATAGCCCAACCGCACGGGCCGCGGCACCGGGTTCACGGACATGCCTCATTAGACCGCAACACCGAGCCCGCTCGATAGCCCGCGGCCGTGCGCGGCCGCACGCGGCGCCCGGCGCGATGTGTGGCGCGTTCTTCCTTCCTTACGGCCGTTGCCGCAGGTGGCAGCGCCCCCGCCCAAGAGCCGCTACTGACCGGAATACCTCGTCTACCGCGGGTTCTCACCAGATCCTGACGGCAAGAACACCGAAGCGATGCACAAAGAGATGCGCGGGGCAGGACGCGGCACGGGGGATCGTGAACTGCCAATGCGGGAAGTTCGCTTGACAATCGATTCGGCGCGGATAATCTTTCCATTGCTGGTTTGCACAATATTGGACAACCAAGCGCAGCCGGACGTCAGGAGAGAGTAATGGCTCAGAAAGTCCAGGTGTCGGTCATCTGTGACCTGCCTCACACTGGCGAGGCCGAAGGTCAGGAGACTGTCGTCTTCTCATTCGATGGCACCGCCTATGAGATCGACGCGTGCACCGAGCATGTCAAGGAACTGCGTGACAAGATCAGCCCGTTCGTCGAGCATGCGCGCCGGGCATCGGCGCAGGGGCGCGCTCGAAAGCGCGCGCCGCAACCAGGTGCGGGGCGCCAGCAAAGTGCTCAGATCCGCGAGTGGGCGAAGAGCCGCGGTCTCAAAGTGAACGAGCGCGGCCGTATCCCCGCCTCTATCGTGGCCGAGTACGAGTCGGCACGCTGAAACGGCACTCGCCGGGGCTCTGTATGGTATGTACCTGAGCCCCGGCGGCACGTGCTCTCGCAGTTGGCAGTTCCACAGTGTGGAAGTAACAGCCTGGGTGAGCCGTTTCGCAGGTTTTCTCATGCCGTGGGCGGTCACGACATTCTGGTTACCGGCGTGCAGCGCCCGGCGACCCGGTCATGAGTTAACCGGACTGCGCCGGGGACAACGGCTGCCCGGGCCAGAAGGGCCACTCCTCGAATGCCACGCACCGCCCGTCCGCGGCGAACCGCGTGACCCACAGGTCGAGGAACTCGTGCACCACCGGATCGCCATAACGGACCCGCACCCTGACGACCGCAGTATCGCCATCGACCGCGACGATCTCGCTGGTGATGTCGAACACCTCGTCGGGTCCTTTGCGCTCGGCCTCCCACATGCGGCCGATCGCCGCCCGCCCCCGGCGCGGCTCCGCATACGGGCCCTGCGAGTAAACGGCGTCCGGCGTGAAGATCCGGTCCAGCGCGGCAGTTCCAGGCGTGCGCCAGGCATCTTCGTACGCCGCCACCCAGTGCGCGACCCGGTCTCTGTTCACAACCCCTCCTCAGCCGAGTTAGGGCGCCCCGGCCCGGCGCGTTCCCGCGCCGTGGCCGCGGTCACCCGAGCGGCCGCGACGCGGCCGAGGCAGCCGACGCGCCGGCCAATGGCACCGCGCCGATGAGCAGGGCACCCCCGGCCAGAAACAACGCCAAGTGCTTCCGAAGCGCCATGTGTCCCCCCAGACTTGGCATGTTCTCTCGGGCTACGAATACGATAGGTAGTTATCCAATCACAATCTGCGGTTTGACTCTGGAGAGAGGCCGATGGCACAACCCGGCGCCGCGAGCACGCTGCCGTGGCGATTCGACGACCTGCGCGCGCTTTTCATCAACTGCACACTCAAGCGCTCACCGGAACGCAGCCACACCCAGGGCCTGATCGACCGCAGCCGGGGGATCATGCAGGCCAACGGCGTCATGGTCGACGTGATCCGCGCCGTCGACCATGACATCGCCACCGGGGTGTGGCCGGACATGACCGAGCACGGCTGGCCCACCGACGAATGGCCAGGGCTGTATCAGCAGGTTCTCGCGGCCGACATCCTGGTGCTGGCGGGCCCCATCTGGCTCGGCGACAACAGCTCGGTGACCAAACAGGTGATCGAGCGGCTGTACTCCTGTTCGCATCTGCTCAACCAGGCCGGCCAGTACGTGTACTACGGCCGCGCCGGTGGCTGCCTGATCACCGGCAACGAGGACGGCGTCAAACACTGCGCGATGAACATCCTCTACAGCCTCCAGCACCTGGGTTACACCATCCCGCCGCAGGCCGACGCAGGCTGGATCGGCGCGGCCGGGCCTGGCCCCTCCTACCTCGACCCTGGATCCGGCGGGCCGGACAACGACTTCACCAACCGCAACACCACCTTCATGACCTGGAACCTGGTGCACCTGGCGCGAATGCTCAAGGACGCGGGCGGCATCCCTGCGCACGGCAATCAGCGCTCGGAGTGGGAAGCCGGCTGCCGATTTGACTTCGACAATCCCGACTACAGGTAACGCGGGCGGCGACACGGCGCATGGTCAGGACGCGCGGTCAGGACGCGGTCAGGACGCGCGGTCAAGAGGTGGCGGCTGGATTCGCGCGGGCCGCGGCACCGATTTCACCGACGTCGGTTATCCGCGCGACGGCCGTGCCCGCCTCGTCGGAGGCGGCCAGATCGATCTCCGCGCTCATCCCCCAGTCGTGGTCACCCGCTGGGTCGTCGAAGATCTGGCGAACCACCCAGCGGTCCGGCCGCATGTCGATGATGAGCAACCCGGGCCCGCGCGCGTCGGGCCCGGTGCCGATCTCGTCGTGGGCGTCAAAGTACGGCTCGAGCGCGCTGGCCCACGCCTGTTCGTCCCAGCCGGCGTCGGCATCAAGCGCGCCGAGGTCCGCGTAGCGGCGCCGCGCGGCGAGTTGCACACGGCGGAACAGGGCGTTGCGCACAAGCACGCGGAACGCCCGGATGTTCGTGGTAACCGCGGGCGGCAGGTCGGCCTGGCGGGCCTTCGGTGCGTCGGCCGGGTTGCGCAACCGCTCCCATTCGTCGATCAGGCTCGAGTCGACCTGGCGGACGAGTTCGCCGAGCCATTCGATCAGGTCGATGAGCTCGTCGGTCTTCCCCTCGTCGGGCACGGTCTGGCGCAGCGCCTTGTAGGCGTCGGCCAGATAGCGCAGGACCAGGCCTTCTGAGCGGGAAAGGCCGTAGTAGCCGACGTACTCGACGAAGGTCATCGCGCGCTCGTACATGTCGCGTGCCACCGACTTGGGCGCGAGCTCGTGGTCGGCGACCCACGGGTGGCCGCGCCGGTAGATCTCGTAGGCGGCGTCGAGCAGTTCGGCGAGCGGCTTGGGATAGGTGACCGATTCGAGCAGATCAAGCCGGGTCTCGTAGTCGACCCCGTCGGCCTTCATCTGCGCCACCGCCTCGCCGCGCGCTTTGAACTGCTGCGCGGAAAGAACCTGCCGCGGGTTGTCCAGGGTGGCCTCGATGACGGACAGCACGTCGAGGGCGTAGCCGGGCGCGTCCCGGTCGAGCAGTTCGATCGCGGCCAGAGCGAACGGCGACAGCGGCTGGTTGAGCGCGAAGTCGAACTGCAGGTCGACGGTGAGCCGCACCCAGCGGCCCTCGGCGTCCGGCTCGGCCAGCCGCTCGACCACGCCACCCGCAAGGAGCGCGCGGTAGATCGCGATCGCGCGGCCGATGTGCCGCCGCTGCGCGGCGCGGTCCTCGTGATTGTCCGTCAGCAGGTGCCGCATCGCGGCGAACGCGTCACCCGGCCGGGCGATCACGTTGAGCAGCATCGCATGGCTGACGTTGAAGCTCGACGTCAGCGGCTCGGGCTCGGCGGCCACCAGCCGTTCGAAGGTGGGTTTGCCCCAGGAAACGAACCCCTCCGGCGGCTTCTTGCGGACGACCTTCCGCCGCTTCTTCTGATCATCCCCGGCCTTGGCGAGCGCGCGTTCGTTCTCCACCACGTGCTCGGGCGCCTGGCCGACGACGCTGCCGACCGTGTCGAACCCGGCCCGTCCGGCGCGGCCCGCGATCTGGTGGAATTCGCGCGCCTGCAGATGGCGGCTGCGCGTTCCGTCGTACTTGGACAGGCCGGTGAAGACGACGGTCCGGATCGGCACGTTGATCCCCACCCCGAGCGTGTCGGTCCCGCAGATCACCTTGAGCAGGCCCGCCTGCGCCAGGGTCTCCACCAGCCGCCGGTACCTGGGCAGCATGCCCGCGTGGTGCACCCCGATGCCGTGCCTGACCAGTCGCGACAGGACGCGCCCGAAACCCGCCGTGAACCTGAAGTTGCCGATCATGTCGGCGATGGCGTCCTTCTCGTCGCGGGTACAGACGTTGATGCTCATCAGCGCCTGCGCCTGCTCCAGCGCGGCCGCCTGGGTGAAGTGCACCACGTAGACCGGCGCCTGCCCGGTCGCGAGCAGTTCGGCCAGGGTCTCGTGCAGCGGCGTGGTGACATAGGAGAAGCGCAGCGGCACCGGGCGCTCGGCGGAACGGACCACCGCGGTCGGCCGGCCCGTGCGGCCGGTCAGATCCTCCTTGAATCTG
>DATFVJ010000132.1:0-6472 GCA_035260365.1 Streptosporangiaceae bacterium | reverse complement strand
GGTCCCGCCGGCGGGAGCCCGCGCGGCGGGCAGAGTCTGGCGCAGAGTTTCTGGCCGAGCCTCGGTGAGCGCCTGCTCGATCTCCGGCGTATGCCGGTGCATGCCGCCGACCTGGTAGGCGGACACGGCACCCATGACCTCGGCGCCGAGCAGGTGCGGCTTTGGTGCCCGGCCGGCGCCCGAGGTACCGGACGCGGCCACGATCACGATGTCCGATGGTTCGATCAGACCGGACCCGAGCAGCGGCGCGAGCGCGAGGATCGCGGCGGTGGCGAAGCACCCGGGGACCGCCACCCGCGTCGCGCTGGTGATCCGCGCGCGCGAGGCCCCGAGTTCGGGCAGCCCGTAGGTCCAGCGCCCGGCGTGCTGTCCGCCGTAGAACCGCTGCCAGGCATCGGCGTCGGCGAGCCGGAAGTCGGCTCCGAGATCGACGATCTTGACCTGGTCTGGCAGCGCAGCGGCCACGTCCGCGGACCGCCCGTGCGGGAGCGCGAGGAACACGAGGTCCGCCGCGGCAAGCCGGATCGGATCGAGGGGCTCGAACCTGCGGCCGGAAAGGTGCACAAGGTGCGGATGGAGCGCCGTCACCGGTTCGCCGACGTTCGACGCGGCGGTGACCGTCCCGAGTTCCATGCCAGGATGGCCGGCCAGCAAGCGAAGCAGCTCACCGCCCGCGTACCCGCTCGCTCCCGCGACCGCAACCTGGATGCCCATCCGTTCCCTTCCTGCCGTGACCTGCCGGGACCCGCCGGGCCCGCCTTGGCCGGCCGGGGATCCGCCGGCCGGCTGCGGCCAGCCGCGCGGCCGGGCGCCCATGTGCGCGGGGATGCCAGCACGCGGCCGCGCACTTCTTTGCATTACTATGTATGACGATGAAATCTTATGCAAATCGTGTCCGCGGGCCCCGCCCGCCGCGTGCTTCGCACGGCAGCGCTTGGCGCGCAGGTCCCAGCGTGATAACCGGCCGGTAACGCTCTGGGGGGGCGTACATACAGCGCGAGAGTGCCGACGGCATGATGGAACCGCACGAGGGAGGTTGTCGATGCAGCACGTGGGCCAGGTGGCGCTGGCGGTGCTCGCCCTCGCCCTGTCGGCGGGCTGCTCGGCCAGTTCTCCGAGCCCGCCGGGCGCCGCTGCGTCAAGCAGTCAGGCCGCCGCGCAGACGTGCGGCACGTTGTATACGGCCGCGCACGTCCCGGTGCGGGTCGAGGTGCCGCCCGGTGCCGTCGACTGCACCCTTGCGCTCCGGATCCAGGCCGATTACACCCGCAAGCTCAGCGCCGGCCTGGCGCCGGGAAACGGCGGGGGCGGACCTGTGCCGGTGGACGGCTGGACCTGCGAGGGATACCCGACGCCGCAGGTTCTGCAGACCGGGCGGGCGTCGGAATGCCACCGGGGCGGCATCACGTTCTTCGCCGTGCTGCCCGCACCGAACGCCTCCGCGCCCGCCGGCTCGGCACCGGGCGGCTCCGCACCAGGCGGCTCCGCACCAGGCGGCTCCGCACCAGGCGGCTCGGCACCGGGCACGTCGGCGACTCCCTGAGCGCCGGTCACTTCGCGCGAAGGACCGCGCCCACCCGGCGCGCGGCCTCGGCGACCGCGGCGTCCCTGACGGCGGCGACCTCGCTCGCGGTGAGCGTGTGGTCGGGTGCACGCAGGCGCAGCGTGTAGGCGAGCGACTTGTTGCCCTCGCCGGCCTGCGCGCCCGTGTACACGTCGAAAAGCCGGATCTCCTCGAGCAGCGCGGCCGAGCCGCTGGCCTCGATGCCGGCCCGCAGCGCATCCGCGACCTCCGCGGCCGGCACCGAGCGTGGGACGGCGAGCGCGACGTCCTGGGTCGCGATGGGGTAGGTCGACAGCCGGGGCACCTGCACCGGGCCGGGCACCGCCGACTCGAGCAGCGACAGGTCGATCTCCATCGCGCAGCTTCGCTGCGGCAGCCCGAACGCCGCGACGACCCGCGGATGCAGCTCGCCGGCGAAGCCTGCCTGCGCCAAGCCGCCGTCACGCGTCGTGACGAGCAGCTGCGCGCACCGGCTCGGGTGCCAGGGCAGCTGCTGCGCCGCGCGCTCAGTAAGCGCGACCTTGGCCGCGGCCGCGATGTCCCTGGCCGCCTGCACCGCGTCGGCCCAGACCCCGGCCCGGCCAGGACCCCACCAGCCGGCCGGCTCCCTGTTTCCCGCGAGCACCACCGCGGCGTGCAGCGGCTGCTCGGGGATCGCGGCGTCGAGCGTGGCAAGCTCCTGGGGCGTGGGCCCGCGATCCACCCGCAGCCGCGGCGCCCGGCGCGGGCCGTCCGAACGCGGGAGGTAGACCGGACCCGTCTCGTAGAGCGCCAGGTCGCCGAACCCGCGCCCGAGGTTGCGCACCAGGGTGCGCAGCAGCCCGGGCAGCAGCGTGGTCCGCATCAGCGGTTCGTCGTCGCTCAGCGGGTTGGCCAGGCGGACGCCGCGGCGCCGCGGATCGCCGGCGGCAAGCTGCATGGCGTCGAAATCCGCATCGGAGACGAACGGGAACGACAAGACCTCCACGTACCCCGAGCCGCCGAACGCGCGGCTCACCGCGCGCCTCGTCCGCTGCGCCTGCGTCAGTCCGCGGCCAGCGGGGGCGCGCGGCAGGCGGACCGGTATGTTCTCGTACCCCTCGAGCCTGATGACCTCCTCCGCGAGGTCGTTCGGGCTGGTCAGGTCGGGCCGCCAGGACGGCGGGAGCACGTCGAGGATCTCGGCGCCGCCGCCGGGGCGTACCTCGCAGCCGACCTGGCACAGCCGGCGCTCGACGACCGGCCGGCCGTAGGTCATTCCGGCGACCCGGTCCGGATGGCTCGCCGCCATGGTGATCCGCACGGGCTCGACGGGGACCTTCACGTCCGTGCGGCCGGGCACCACACTCGCCGCGCCGAGCTCGGCGAGCATGGCCACGGCCTTGGCGCTTGCGCGCGGCGGCAGCTCGCGGTCCACGTCGCGCTCGAACCGGTAGGACGCCTCGCTGCTCAGCCGGTGCCGGCGGCTCTGTCTCGCGATGCCCACCGCGGAGAAGTGGGCCGCCTCGATGACGATCTCCGTCGACGTCTCGTCGATCTCCGTGTTCAGGCCGCCCATGGTGCCCGCCATGGAGATCGGGCCGGTGGAGTCGGCGATCATGATGTCCTCTGGGTGTAGCTCGCGGACCACGTGGTCGAGTGTCTCGAGCGTCTCACCCGGCTCGGCGCGCCGGACCACGAGCGGCCCGTTGAGCTTGGTCTTGTCGAACGCATGCAGCGGCTGGCCGAGCTCGAGCATCAGGTAGTTGGTGACGTCGACCGCCAGCGAGAGCGGGCGCATCCCGGCTCGCGCGAGCCGCGTCCGCATCTTGATCGGCGTCACCGACGCCGCGCGGAGCCCGCTCACCTCACGCAGCACGAAGCGATCGCAGGCGGTCGGATCGTCGATTCTCGCCGGGTGCACGGCGCCATCCTCGGCCTGCCAGTCCGGCGTGAGCCCGGCATCGGCGGGGTCGGTGAAGTCGGCGTCGAGCGCGGTCGCGGCCTCCCGCGCCATCCCGCGGATCGAGATGCAGTAGCCACGGTCGGGCGTCACGGCGACGTCGAGCACCTCATCGCGCAGGCCCGCGTAGTTCGCGAAATCGGCGCCGACTGGCGCCGTCGGTTCGAGCACCACGATGCCGGCGTGGTCGTCCCAGAGCCCAAGCTCCGCCGCGGAGCAGATCATCCCGTCCGACACGTGCCCGTACGCCTTACGCCGCCCGATCGTGAAACCGCCCGTCAGCACCGCGCCGGGGAGCGCCACCGGCACGCGGTCCCCGGCGGCGAAGTTGACCGCGCCGCAGATGATGCCGCGCGGCTCGGCCTCGCCGGTAGTTACCTGGCAGTACCTGATCGGCTTCTTGAATCCGGACAGCTCCTCGATCGCGAGCACCTCGCCGATGGTCACGCCGCTGATGCCGGTTCCCACCGCCACGACCGACTCGACCTCGAGCCCGGCCGCGATGAGCTTGCCGGCCACGGCGCGCGCGGGCACGTCGGGCAGCGCCGCCCACTCGCGCAGCCAGGAAAGCGGGACCCGCATCAGACCTCCATCCCGAACGCCGTGGTGAACCGCACGTCACCTTCGATGACGTCCCGCATGTCGGCGACGCCGTGCCTGAGCATCAGCGTTCGCTCGATGCCGAGCCCGAACGCGTACCCGCTGTACCTGTCCGGGTCGATCCCGCAGGCGACAAGCACGCGGGGGTTGACCATGCCACAGCCGCCGAGCTCGATCCATCCCTCTGATTTGCAGGTGCGGCACGGCGGCGCGCCTGGGGCAACGGACGCCCCGCGGCACACATGGCATTCCATGTCGACCTCCGCGGAGGGCTCGGTGAAAGGGAAGAAATGCGGGCGGAACCTGGTGGCCAGCCCGTCACCGAACATCGACGTCACGAACGCGCCGATCGCGCCGCGCAGATCGGCCATGCTCAGGCCCTCGTCCACGGCGAGGCATTCGAGCTGATGGAAGACGGGGCTGTGGGTGGCATCGAGTTCGTCGGTGCGAAACGCCTTGCCCGGGACGACGACGTACACCGGCAGCGGCCGGGTGAGCAGCGCACGGATCTGCACCGGCGAGGTATGCGTGCGAAGCACCAGCCCGGATTCCGCGCCCGGTTCGGCCGGATCACCGTCCGCCGCGACGAAGAAGGTGTCCTGCTCGGTGCGGGCCGGGTGGTCGGGCCCGAAGTTGAGCGCGTCGAAGTTGTACCACTCCGCCTCGATCTCCGGGCCCTCGGCGACCTCGTATCCCATGGCGATGAAGATGTCGGCGAGCCGCTCGGCCAGGGTCGTGATCGGATGCCGTGCGCCGCGCGGCGCACGGTCCCACGGCAAGGTGACGTCGACCGTCTCCTCGGTGAGCGCCCGCTGGTCGCGATCGGCCTCGAGCTCGGCCTGCCGGGTGGCAAGCGCCGTACGGACCTCGGCGAGCGCGAGCCCGACGCGTTTGCCCGCCTCCGCGCGCGCGGCCGGCGGCAGGGCCCCGATTTCGCGGTTGGCGAGCTTGAGCGGCGACCGGTCTCCCGCGTGCGCCAGCCGGGCCGCCTTGAGCTCCGCCAGGTCCCGCGCCTGCCCGATGGCGGCGCGTGCGTCGCCGAGCATGCGCTCGATCTCTCCGGCCGACAACGGCGCCACCTCGACGGGGTCATATGACTTGTTTGGTGCGGACATTCAAAGTGCTCCCCTTGCAGGCCGGCGGGCGGCGCTGTCGGTCATGTGCGGCATCTGTGTTCGCCGGATGCGCCAGCGCCTGGCACCGACCGTAGCGGTGAGCGGCCGGGCCGTCTCGCCCGGCCCGCCGTACCGGCTGGAGCGCCCGGTGGTGCTCACCAGGAGATCCAAGCCGAACGGCTGCGGCGTGGCGCGACAGACGCGGCGGTGCGGACCGGGCTCCGGCGCATTGCCCACCGGGTCCGCTGCGCGTCAGGCGAAGTCGGGTGTCCCGGCGGGCAGGGTAAATCGGAACTCGGCGCCGCCTCCAGGCGCGCGGTGCACGGTTATCGTGCCGCCCTGCGCCTCGACGAGGCCCTTGACGATGTAGAGGCCAAGACCGGTGCCGCCGCGGCGCTTGGCCCGCCAGAACTGGCGGAAAACCCGCGGCGCCAGCTCCGGTGCGATGCCCTCGCCCTGGTCGCTTACTGACACGGTCACACCGCCACCGGGGCCGATGCCATGCGCCGCTTGTACCACGATTGTCACGGTACCAGCGCCGTGCCGTACCGCGTTCTCGATGAGGTTTCCGAGGATCTGGTCGATCTTGTCGGGATCCAGCCACATCTCAGGGATCGGCTGGCGGACCCGCAGGCTGAACCTGTCCGGGCTCTCGCCCGCCGCTTCGCGGCCCTCGATCAACCTACGCGCGCGTTCCCCGACGTCGACGACCTGCCGGTGCACCTCCAGCCGGCCGGACTCGATCCGTGACACGTCGAGCAACTCGGTAATCAGCCTGGTGACCCTGTCGGCGTCCGCATTTACGGTCTCGAGCATGACCCGCTTCTGGTCGTCGGTGAAGCGATGCCACTTGGCCAGCAGCGTGGCGGTGAAGCCTTTGACGCTGGTGAGCGGTGAACGCAGTTCGTGTGCGACGGTGGACACGAGATCGGCGCGGCTCCGCTCGACCCTGGCCAGCGCGGCGGCTCCTCGCAGGCAGACGGTGAGCCTTCTGACCTGGTGGCCGTGGCGCCGCTCACGCAGGTACCCGACGGTGACGAGCACCTCGGTGCCGTCCGCGAGGTAGAGCGACAACTCCGGGTGCCGGGTCCGGATGTTCAGGCCGTGGTACGGGTCCGCGCACGCCCACCAGTCCCGCCCGTCGCGGTCCCGCAGCGGCAGGACGTCACGGACGTCGGCGCCGAGGGCATCGGCCGCGGCGATACCGGTCAGCCGCGTCGCGGCGCGGTTGAACACGGTGACCCGGCCGGCCTCGTCCGCGAGCAGCAGGCC
>DATFVJ010000131.1:0-9169 GCA_035260365.1 Streptosporangiaceae bacterium | reverse complement strand
GCCGTAAGAGGCTGCACCGAACCCCGGTGGCGTGTTGGGCCCGGTGTCGTAGGCGTTCCCCGGCCCATAACCGGGGCTTGCCGCCGCGCCGTAGCCCGGCGTGTCGGCGTAGCCGTGTGGCTGCTGCTCGACGCCGTAAGCCGGGATCCTATACGTCCCCGACGCCACGGCAGGCGCGGACGTGGCAGGCGGCGCGGAGTGGTAGCCGGCCGGGTCACCGGTGGCGGCCGCGTACTCCTGCCCGCGCTGTGCCCAGTCACCCGGCCCAGATCCGCTCGCGGCCCACCCGCCCGGCGGGGTGCCCGGTGGCGTGTCCAGGTGCTCGGCCGCTGCCGGCCGACCGTTACCTCGAGTACCCCGGGCGCGCCGTGGCCGTTCCTCGGTCGCGGGTTCACCGAGACTGGCAAGCAGCGCGAGATTGGGGTCGGCGTAGTCCGCGGCCGAGTGCGAGGCGGGCCTCCTCGCCGCGGGCGCCGCGAACCCACCGGCCGGAGTGCCCGGTCCCGCGAACCCACCAGCGGGAGTGCCCGGTCCCGCGAACCCGCCCGCCGGGGTACCGGGGGCCGCGAACCCGCGGGCCGGGGTGCCTGGCACGGCGAACCCGCGGGCCGGAGTCGCGGGCACGGCGAACCCGCGGGCCGGAGTGCTGCCCGAGCGGCGCACCGGGAGCGCGGGGACCTCGCGCTCGGCCTGGTCCGCGGCCGGCGCCATGTCTGGGGCCGGCCGCTGGCTGGCGCCGAATTCTGGCCTGGCCATCGTGGCGGTCTGCGGCTCAGGCCGGTTCAGGTTCGGGTCGGTGCGCGCGTCCCGCTTCTTCTTCTTCGGCTCAGGGTCAGGGGACCTCAGGTCGGCCGCGGACTGAGCGGTCCTCGACGCGAGCGGCTTGTCAGACGACATCTCCGCCCAGTAGTCCTCGTCAGAGACCCTCTCCCAGTTGGTGTTGTTCCAGCCGTCCAGGCTGTCGCCGCGGCTCTTGGCCGGCCTGGCGCGCTTTTTCTGCTGTTCCTTCTCCTGGTTGTGCCGCCTGCCACTCCGCGCGGGGCCACTTTGGGCGCCGCCACTTTGGGCGCCGCTACTTTGGGCGCCGCTACTTTGGGCGGCGCCGCTCAGGTCCGCCGCGTCGTCGGCAAGGGTGGGCCTGCCCGCAGCGCGGGCGGCGTTCGCGCCCGCGCCGAGCATGAAGTCGTCGTCGCGCTGGCGCGCGCGGCCGCGGCCGCCGCCCCCGGCGGCTGCTGGTGCCTGGACCGGCCGGCGCTGGTACCCGTCGCCCTGACCGGACTCGGCGCCCCGGCCCCGCTGACCGCGCCGCTCGTCATAGGCGTCGGGCTGACCACGGCCGGACGCCCGCCTGGTCCCCTGACGCCTGCGCTCGCCCGTGCGCCGCCCGGTTGCGCCTGCGTCATCGTGGTCATCAAACTCGCTGTCCGGTTCCGGGGAATCCCAGTCGTCTCCCGCCCGCTCCTGGGCCCGCATGGAACGGACACCAAGCGCCACAGCGACGAGAACCCCGATTACAACGGCCACCAGGCCGAGCACCACGAACAGCGTCATCGCACCACCAAACTGGCATGGCCATGCGGATACGACGCCAGCCAGGCACACGCGGCCATCTGCGCGGACCCTGCCCCCATAACGCTAGCGTCCTGGATCCCTCCAAGACCGTTCGCCCGAACACTAATTCTGGCCGACCGGTATGACTGCTGTCACACGATTGGAGAAGATTTACGTACCGGCAACATACATACAGTATCCGGGCGTTTACTTTGCCGAGACAGGCCGTGGCAGGCATCCAAACTGGCGCGCGGTCAGCCACGTTTGTCTACCACAATGCCGGTGATCCTGCCACGTGCCACGGCACGTGCGGCGATCGCGGACCACGCTGCCTTCGCTGCGGCTCCGTTAGGGAGCGGCACGTAGGCGTTCAATGCATACAGCGTGAAACGATAGGAGTGGCTGCCTGAACGCGGGCACGGAGGGTGATAACGGGTCACGCTATCGCTACCTTGCGCCACGCGGGCACTCGGCGGCAGAGATGCCTCTTGCAGCTCAGTCGTTCGCGGGCTGATGTCGAAAACGAGCCAGTATATATACGGCGTTACCGGCGCATCAGAGTCGTCGACCACGAGCGCGAGCGCCTTCGTTCCTGTCGGCACGCCCGACCAGTGAATGGGCGGGCTGACACCCCGGCCGAAGCAGGTGTAGCGGGCCGGGATCACGCCCTGGTCACGGAACGCCAGGCTGGTGACCGTAATGATCTGAGGCACGTCGAAAGCGCCGGTATTCGTGCCGCCGATCAGGCCGCAGCCAGCGGTTATGGCACACAGCACACACAGCGACAGGGCGGCCGCGCCGGTGGTCACGCCGTGCCAAACATGAAACCGGCGTCCAGTCACCCGCCCGATCGTACGCGGTAGCCACGCCTGGTCCCGGCCGGATCACCGGATGGGGACGCGGGTCACGGCTGGCCGCGACTCTCCTCGGCGCAGCCCACGGTCTGCGCGGCCTCCCCGATCCGGGCAGCTTCGACGTGTACCGGTCCGCCGGAGCGGCGCAGCAGGCGCTTGGCCGGGCGGCGTACACGGCGGCCTATGAGCGCGGCCGCGCCCTGCCCAAGGAAGAGGTGCTCGCTTTCGCGCGCGACCGCTCGGGCGCGCGCGAAACGAGTTGACCCGGCGGACGCTGTCGGGAATGTTCTGGCGGGCCTGCCCGCGATGGTGATACACATACGGTGATCTGTCGCCTGCCGCGTGTCCCGCGGCCGCACCAGAACGCCGGCTCAATGGAGCCAGAAAGACGCCGCGGATATCGCCGAAGTGGCTGCTGCGACGCGTGGGTTCCGCCATCCTCGATCCATCGTGAGTTACATGGTCGCGGCCAGCTTCGTGCTCGGTGTCGCCCTGGCGCTGCTCCTGCTTGCCCAGTGGCGAGGCTGGCAACCTTCGCTCCCCACGGCGCTCGCCGTCGGGGTGGCGCTTCGCGGCGCCGTGTGGGCCCTGGCCGCCACGCAAGCGTGGCAGCCACGGGACTTCAGGCAGGATTTCCCCGCCGCGGCCATCGCCGTGCTGCATCATCACGATCCGCTGCTCGCCGGGCGGGCACGCGGCTGGCCCTTCCTGCCGACCATGGCGTTCGCGCTCGCGGCGGAGTTCAAGCTGGGCCAGGTGACGCACCTGCCCTGGCGGGTGGTCGGCCGGCTGGTCCCGGTCGGGTGCGACCTGATCCTGATCCCGCTCGTCGGGAAGCTCGCGACCCAGCGTGGCCCGCTGCGCAGGTTCCAGTACGCCTGCAACCCGCTCGCCATCCTCGTCTGTGCCATGCACGGCCAGTTGGAGCCGGAAGTGCTCGTGGCCGGCGTCGCGGCCGTTGTCCTGGCCCGGTCACACCGGAGCGTGGCCGCCGGGATCATGCTCGGCCTTTCCGTGTCGGTCGGCCTGTGGTCGGTGCTGCTCGCGCCCGGCGTACTGCTGCTCCTGCCTGACGTGCGTCAACGGCTGCGCACCGCCTGCCTGGCGGCGGGTGTGCCCATCGCGTTCCTGCTCACCTCGCCGCTGACCGTCGGCACACCCGTGCGGTCGCTGCCCACCGTCGCGCACCAGATCATCGGCCTTCGCGCCGTCATCGGTGGCTGGGGCTGGACGGTCGTCACGACGCGGGGCAGATTGGCGATCCTGCCCTCGGTTGGCCATCTGGGCCTTGTGGCCCTGGCCATCGCGCTGCTCGTGGTCGCCTATCTGTGGCGGCGCGCCGATCCCGTCGACCTGACCGCCGCGCTGCTGATCGCGTTCCTCGTGGTGAGCCCTCGCGTCAGCGTCCAGTACCTGGTCTGGCCGATGCCGTTCCTCGCCGCCCGGACGACCCGCTTCACCGCGCCACTCATCGCCACGGCATCTGTCTGGGCCGGTACGAGTTATCTGGCCATCGGTCCTGGCCGGGCGCCAAAGACGTGGCACGCCTACACGCTGGCGTACCTGTCCTGGGCCGTGATCCCGCTGCTTATTGCCGCCATGCCATGGCAGCGCAGGCGCGTCGCCCGCCCGTTCGCCGCTGTGCCCGCTCCCGCTCCCGCGAGCAAGCCTGCGGACGAGCCCGCGGCGGCGGGAACCACGACGGCGTCCACCGCTGGATCCGGTTACGCGCAACCGGGCGACGGGAACCGCCTCGTGTCGCGAGGGTAGCGGCCCTACGTGCGCCGCCGGTAGGCGCGGACCGCGAGCGGCGCGAACACCACCACGATGGCGAGGGCCCAGAGTGCGGACTTCAGCGCCGCCGCGCCGGCCGGCCCGCCGACGAGCAGCCCGCGCGTGGCGTCGGCGAGCTCGGACATCGGGTTGACCTTGACAAATGCCTGGAGCCAGCCGGGCATCGTCGCCACGGGTACCAGGAGATTGCTCGCGAAGACAATCGGGAAAATGGCGGTGAATCCAAATGTCTGTACCCCCTGCGGTGTCTTCACCATGAGCCCGATCAGCGCAGAGATCCAGCACATGGCGAGCGCGAATGCGAGCACGAGCAGGCAACCGCTCGCGGCGGCGAGCGGATTGGTCGTGATGCGGAAGCCGAGGATCATGCCGAAGCCGAGCATCACGGCGACCGAGATCACGTAGCGGACCATGTCGCCCATGATCGCGCCAGCCAGCGGAGCCCAGCGTGCTATGGGCAGGCTGCGGAAGCGGTCGAACACGCCGGCGCTGATGTCCTGGTTGAGCATCAGGCCAGTGCCCAGGGTGGCGAACAGCACGCTCTGCACGAGCAGACCGGGCAGCGCGTACTGCAGGTAGTGGTGGGTGCTGCCGGCGATGGCCCCGCCGAACACGTAGGTGAAGATCAGCAGGAACATGATCGGCTGCAGACTGAGGCCGAACAGATCCTCCATGTTGGTCCGGATCTTCAGCAAGCTGCGCCAGGTGAGGGTCGTCGCGTGCTGGATCGCGGACAGCGGGCGCAAGTGCCTGGCCGGTACCAGCGGTACGGGCCCGCCCGCTCTGGTGGCGATCGTCGTCATGCGCGTGCCCTCTCCTTCTCACGGTGTGCGTCGAGTTCGTGCCGCGGTTCGTTCTCGCTGTCGCCGCTGTCGCCGCTGTCGCCGCGCAGGCCGGTCAGGGCGAGGAAAACCTCGTCGAGGCTGCTCCTGCGCAGCGCGAACTCCGCGAGCACGACGCCGGCTTCGTCCAGGCTGCGGATGATCCCTGGCATCGTGTGGCCGTCAGGCACCGGGGCGGTGAGCGCACCGTGCGCATGGTCGGTGGTGGGGGTTACCCCGATCCACTGCGCGATCAGCGTGGCAGCGAGATCGAGCTGCGCGGAATCCACGGGCTGGACTTCAAGTATCTGGCCACCGACTTTGGCCTTGAGCTCGTCTGGAGTGCCCGTCGCTATCACCTTGCCGTGGTCGA
The DNA here is from genome assembly GCA_035260365.1 of Streptosporangiaceae bacterium. GTDB lineage: Bacteria > Actinomycetota > Actinomycetes > Streptosporangiales > Streptosporangiaceae > DATFVJ01. The sequence continues at coordinate 3,776 of DATFVJ010000131.1, read as the reverse complement.
TGACAGCGACGTCGTGCGCCAGTTGATCGGCCTCCTCCAGATACTGCGTGGTGAGCAGTACCGTTACGCCGTCGCTGGTGAGGTCGCGGACCATCGCCCACACCTCGTTGCGGCTGTGCGGATCCAGGCCCGTGGTCGGCTCGTCGAGGAAGAGCACCCGTGGCCGCCCGACCAGGCTGGCGGCGAGGTCGAGCCGTCGCCGCATGCCGCCCGAGTACGTTTTCACGACCCGCCCGGCCGCATCGGCAAGCTCGAAGCGGGCGAGCAGATCGTGGGCGCGGGCTCGGGCATCTTGCCGCTTCAGCCCAAGCAGCCGCCCGATCATGATCAGATTGTTCGTCCCGGTCAGCCCTTCGTCGACGGAGGCGTACTGGCCGGTGAGGCCGATGAGCTGACGGACCTGGTGCGCGTTGCGGACGACGTCGTACCCGGACACGCTGGCGCGCCCACCGTCTGGCCGCAACAGGGTGGCGAGGATGCGCACCGCGGTCGTCTTGCCCGCCCCGTTGGGCCCGAGCAGCCCAAGGACCGTTCCACTGCGCGCGGCCAGGTCGATGCCGGCGAGCGCGGTTGTCTTGCCGAATCGCTTGACCAGTCCCTCGGCTTCGATCGCGTTGCTCATCACACGCCCTTCGTCGTTCGTTCACACCCGCTGTATGCCGTCTGCTCGCCGTGCCTCGCGCTGCCGCGCCGTGCCTCGTCCTGCTGTGCTGTGCCTCCTACTGCCGCGCTGCGCAGTGCGAGCGGTTGGTGCCACCCGTGACGGCCCACTGCGCGGGCCAGCCGGTGTGCCCGGGCTGCCCGCGCCGCGCGTCACCGTGTGCCCGCACCGCGCACCACTGTGTGCCCGGGCTGCCCGCACCGTGCCACCGTGTGCCCCGCACTGTGCGCCGCCGTATGCCCGCATTGCGCGCCTTCAGCGAGCGGCCTTCGCGCGACGAGTCCACTGTGCCGCCCGCCACTGACAAAATGCGCACAAGCCGCTGTCAGTCCCGCGGCCCGCCGCGCCGCACGGCGCCGCGGATCGCGGGGGCTATGGCACCTGTGATCCGCGGCGCTGACGAGCCGCCGGGCAGCTAGTCCTGGCGGCGCGAGCTGCCGAACATGATCTCATCCCACGTTGGGACGGACGAGCGGCGGCCCCTGCCACCTGCGGCCTTCCGGGTCGAGCGGCCCCGGGCCGGCGGCTCCTGCTGAACTTCGGCCGCGACCGCGGCCGGCTCGTCACCGCCCGCCGGGCCGGCCGCCGCCGCGGCCGGTGACTGGTGCGGGGCGTCTCGCCGCTGCGTGCCCGCCGCGGGCACCTCGGACGGGCGTGGATCTGGCTCCGGAGCTTGCGGCGTCCCTGGCTCGGCGGCGGCCTGGCTCCGGCGCGCGCCGCGTGCGGGCGGCGACAGCCGTGGCAGCGCGGCCGGGGACGGCTGCGGGTCCGGCCGGCCTGCGGAATGGCGGCCCCGCTCGGCGGCTTCTGCGGCAGCTTCCTGTGCGGCCGCTCGCGCGGGCGGGGACATGGCCTGGGACGCTGGCTCCGAGATCGGCTGGCCTACCGGCTCCGAGATCGGCTGGCCTACCGGCTCCGACGTCCGCGGGGACGCCGGCACCGGCTCGGCCTGCGGTCGCGACGCGGGCGGGTGCGATCGCGGTACGAACGGCGTCACCGTGCCCCGGCCGCGGGTGGCCGCGGGTGGCTGGACGGCCAGACCAGCGGCCTGCAGTGCGTCCTCGGGAAGCGAGAGCCGCGAGGCCTCGTCGTCGTCGGGTATGGCGTGCCGCCTGCGCGGGTCGAAGACCCAGGTGGCGAGCAGCCGCTCCAGGCCCGCCTCGCTGGTCAGTTCGACGAGCCAGCTTCCGTCGCCGCGCTTGCGCGAGTCCCACTGCGCCTCTTCGGGATCGGCGCCGAGAATCTTCAGCCGCTCGGTGACGATCTCACCGAGCCTCGGACCAGGGCCAGAGTCCCCCGGACGCCGCACCGACGCAGTCTGCGCCTGCTGCGCGATGTACGCACGCTCGGCGAGCACCGGGCCTTCGAACCAGCGCACCCGCTCGATTGGCACGCCGGCCGCGTCCGCGATCTGCTCCGCCGTCTCACCAGAGCGGATCCGGGCCTGGATCTCCTTGGGTCGCAAGGGACTCTCCACTTCGATCTCGTACTGGGCGAGCCGGGCGAACTGGCCGCGTGCTACCGCCCGCAGCCGCTCATCGTTGGGCAGGGTGAAGCGTGTGGCCCGCCCCGGCTGCGCCAGGACGACGTACGTGCCGTCCTCGCTCACCGCGACGAGCCGCAGTTCCTGCATCGGCGTCCCTTCCGCACTGCCGGGCCGTACCGGCGTGCACCTGCTGCCGGGCCGTACCGGCCTAGCCTGCGCGCCGGGCCGTACCCGGCACTTTAATGCCGCCGCACTCGCGCTCGGCGCCCCGCCGGCCGACCTGCGGTACCTTGCGGCGTATGTCCGCCGACGGCCGCGCGATGACGCCGCCACGCCTGCCCCGGGACGAGTCTGTCCGGTCCATCGGGTAGTGCGCCAGCACCGTGCCCGGCATGTCCCAACATCAGCTTGTGATCGTTATCGGCTGCCGCACGTGGCGGCAGGACAATCGCCACGGTGTGCGATGCCCGAGACGCGCTCGGCGACCGCGGCAGGGACCGGGAAGAACATCGGGGGCAAGCCGGTTACACCGGACGGCCGCGCTGTTCCGGTCCGGGTACATCCCGGGGCCGGAGCGGCGTGCACGGGGCCGGCGCACGGGGAGGTTCACGCGCCGAGGACCTGGGTCAGGTACCCGTTCGCGAACCGCCTCTCCGGGTCGAGCTTGTCGCGCAGCGCAAGGAAATCGCCGAACCTGGGGTACACGCCGCGCAGATAGTTGGCGTCGCGGGTATGCATCTTCCCCCAGTGTGGGCGTCCGCCGACCGCGGTCATCACCGCTTCGACATCGCGGAAGTACTCGCGGTAATCGGACATGTGGTAGACGTGGACGGCGATGTACGCGCTGTCCCGGCCGTGCGCGGTGGACAGCCACAGGTCGTCCGCTGGCGCCACGCGGACCTCGATCGGGAAGCTGATCTTCCACGGACGCCGGCCGAAGAGCGCCCGGATCTCGGCGAGCGCGCCGGGCAGGTGCTCGCGGCCGATCGCGTACTCCTGCTCGATGAACCGGACCCGCCGCGGGCTGGTGAACACGCGGTGGGCGGGCTCGGCATAGCTGCGTGACCCGAGCGCTTTCGCCGCGATCCCGTTCACCGCCGTGATCACGCCGGGGAAGGTGTGCCCAATTCTGCAGGCCAGGCCGAACACCGAGTTCGAGAGGAACTCGTCGTCGAGCAGGTGACGCAGCCGGGGCAGCGACCGCGCCGGGCCGCTCGTGCGGTTGTTGCGCTTGACCAGGCAGCCCTCGGAGTGCGGGAACCAGTAGAACTCGAAGTGCTCGTTGGCCGCCGTGAACTCGTCAAGGCGGCCCAGAACCTCGCCCCAGCGCATCGGCTCCTCCCGCGCCTCGAGCAGGAACGCGGGAACGACGCGGAGGGTAACCGCGGTCAGCACGCCGAGCGCGCCGAGTCCCACCCTCGCGGCGTTGAACAGATCCGGATCCTCCTGCGCCGAGCACGTGACCACGCGCCCGTCGGCGAGCACCATTTCGAGGCCCGCCACCTGCGCGGCGATCGAGCCGAGATCACGGCCGGTGCCGTGGGTGCCGGTCTGGATGGCTCCCGCGACCGTCTGCTCCTGTATGTCGCCCACGTTGGCCAGCGAAAGACCGGCCCGCAGCAGGGTCTC
>DATFVJ010000130.1:0-14578 GCA_035260365.1 Streptosporangiaceae bacterium | reverse complement strand
CGTGGTGCTGCTGACGTTCATCCCGGTAGCCATCGCGGCGCGGCTCGCGGGCGGCGGGTTCACGAGCCGGACCGAGATCGGGCCCGCGGAGACGGTAACTGCGCCGCCGGCCGGCGCCTAGCCGCCGGCCCCGCGTGTCACTGACCGCTCACGATGGGGCCCGCTCTGGCGAACGCGATGTCGATCTGCTTGAAGCCGAGGGAGCGCAGGAGCCCGCTGAGCATGTTCTGCGTGTTCCGCTGCGCCTCCGCGAGGAGCGGGCTGTGATCCGCCGCGGTCTGGATCTTCTGCTGGGCCAGCTCGTAGACCTGCTGCTGGCTGTTCGGGTTGCCCGCGAAGAAGCTGCTGACCCGGTTCAGCAGCCCTTGCTGCTGCGCGAAGACGTACGACTGGGTGACGTTCAGGGTGGCGGGTTCGAGTTGCGCGTGCGGAAGCGTGACCGTCACCGCGCTCCGGTTCGCCGACACCCGCACGGCCGACCCGCTCAGGTGCCCGAAGTCGACGAACGCGATGTCGGTACCCTCCCCGATGAACAGCGTCTCGCTGCCCTCGAGGAACGACGGCAGGAACGCCGCGTGCTGGGTGAGGTCGACGACCACCTGGAACGAGCCGCTCGCGGCCTCGTACCGGCTCAGCTGCGTGATCGACTTGAGCAGCGCCGGCTGGCTGCGGTCGATCGTCGTCTCACCGAACGGGTTCCTCAGCTGGGGCAGGATGTGCGCCGCCGCCAGCACCAGCACCAGCACCACCACCGCGGCGATCCCGGCAGCTAACGCCGCCAGCTTGCCGAGTACGCCGCCACCCGTCGGGACGCGCACCATGTCGTGCCTCCCGTCCTTTGCTCGTCTTACCCTTGGGCCGGTGCCGAGCGGCCGGCTCCTACGGCTGTACCCCTTTAGCGCCGGGCAATACGCCGGCGGCTGGGCCGGCCAACGAGCGCATGTATCGGAGCGGACCGGGAAGATCGGTTGGCAGGAGGAGAGATGCGCGGACGCTTACGCAACGGACGGGCGGGTTCTGGGCGAGGTGGGCGGCGGCAGCGGAGCAGGCGCACCGGCTGCCTGTTGTGGATTCTGGTGTTGTTCCTTGTCGTGATCATCCTCGGGCTGCTGTTCGGCGGCTTCAGGAAGGGCACGAAAACCGGCAGCGGCGGCCTGCGCGCGCCGATTTCCGCCCTGCGTGCGGAACGGCCGCAGGCACCGGCCGAGGCGCGAGCCTGGACGGCCGGGTTCGTTCGCGCCGCACAGGTGCCACCGGCGGTGGCGGTGATCCCCGCGTGAGCCGTTTAGGTATCTATCGGCTCTCCGGCGGTCAGTTTGCGGCCAGCCGGTACACCAGAAGCTGGCGCGGCCGCTTCCGTATCGAGATCGACGGGCCGGTGTCCGTCACCTCACCGTCGACCGCGAGCCCGGCTGGCCCGCCGTCGGCGGCGGCGACGTCCATCGCCGGTGTGCTCCACGTTTCGTAGACCCGTGACCGGCCGAGCGTGCCGGTGATCACCGAGGTGATCAGGCGCGTTCTTGCGAACAGCGGCTCGGCGTCGAGCACGCGGATGTCGAGCAGGCCATCGGCCATGTTCGGCCGGTAGGCGGGCGCGAAACCCTGGGGGGCGTAACAGCAGTTGCCGCAGAACAACAGCCACACCCGCCGCTTTCTGCCGTCCACGATCAGGTCGTGCGGCCGGCCGCGCCGCAGTACGTCCACGAGCGCGACCAGGCCGGCCGGCCTCTTGCCGAGCCTGGGTTCGAGCCGCTTTCTCGCGCGCACGAGGTCGACGTAGATCCCCGTGCTCGACGTGTTGAGGAACAGCCGGTCGCCGGCCACGCCGACGTCGACGAGAACCGAGTCGCCGTCGCGCAGCGCCGCCACTGCCTGCTTCGGCGAGATGACACCAAGGTCAGCGGCGAAGTGGTTCAGCGTCCCGGCCGGGATGACCAGGAGCGGCAGCTCTGCATCAAGGGCGATGCTGGCCGCGGCGTTGACCGTGCCGTCGCCGCCGGCGGCCCCGAGGACCTGGGCACCCTGCGCAGCTGGCCGCAGCGCGGCCGCAAGGTCCTGGCCCTTCGCGGACTCGATCAACTTCGCGTCCGGCAGTTCCGCGCGCAGCCAGTCCACCAGGCCAGGGGTCACGCTTCCCGCGCCGCGATTGACGACGAGGACGAGTCCCTCGCCGGTCAGCAGGCGGGGTGCCTCGTGGCGGGGCCTGGCGGCCTCGGCCGGCTGCATCGGCCGGCGCGGCCACCACCGCAGCGTCGCGGTGCCTGCTGCCGCGCCGACGGCGAAACCGGTGATGATGCCGCCGCGCCATCGCGCCGGGGCGCGCGATGGCCCGGCCACCAGGGCGAGCGCGCTCATCGGCACCGCGAGGCCGGGCAGCTCCAGCGACACTCCGACCGCGAACGCGGCCGCGAGCGCGGGACGCGTGGCGGGCCGGAGGCTCATTGCGGGAATCCGCCGGCCGGCTGGGAGCGGAACGTGCCAGCCCTGAGGCCATATCCGCTCGATGCCCGCCGCGGCCAGTCTGGCCGTGGTTCCCGCGATCGCCATGCTGCCCACGCCACGCAGGGCCGCCCGCCTGGCCATTTTGTTATGCGTCACGCCGAGACCAGCGGCGATGGCGAACCACACGACGCCGTGATCAGCCAGCTGGCCCGCGAGCTGCGATGCCCGATCACGGGCGGGTGAACCGGCACGGAGCGTACGTGCGGGCGGTGGCTGGTTCCTGTTTGAATTCACCACACGCCCCTCAGCAAGAGATCAACTGCGTCAGGCCGTCGAGGCTGCGGATATGCTCATGCCCGCCCGGGCTCGGGCAATCCTCGTACGGGTCGAGGTGGACCGGCCTGATTCCCGCGGCACGCGCGCCTTCCACGTCCGCGCGCAGGCTGTCCCCGACATGAATGGCGTGCTCCGGCCGGCTGCCAAGAGCGTCGAGAGCCAGGTGGAAGATTCGCGGATCCGGCTTGCTGACCCCGACCGCCGCTGAATCGATGACGGCGCCGACCTGGGCGGCGGGGCCAGGGCCCGTATGGCAGACGCCGAGCCCGCACAGCGCATCGGCGACGCTGCCGTCCGAGTTGGACACGATCGCGACCTTGTTGCCGAGTTCGGTGATACGCCGCAGGGTGCGGGCGGCCGCGCTGATGACGTGACTCCAGGTAAAGCCGCCCCTGACGGCTACAGCCAGTTCGTCAGCAACGAGCCCGACCATCGCGCGCGGGACGCCGCAGCAGGTGGCGTAAGCGGCGAAGTAGTGCGGCCAGTCCATGCGTACGGCCGGCCCACCAGCCCCATCTAAAGCCGGCGGCCCGGCCCCATCCAGATCCGGCGGCCCGGCCCCATCCGCGGCGGCCATGGCCCTGTAGTGCGCGCGTTCCAGCACGTCCACGCGCGGCGTCACGCCTGCGGCTCGCAACGCAGGCAGCACCACCTCGGGCGATGGCAAGATCAGGACTCCGCCGGCGTCGAGCAGCACGGCCTCCACCACAGGCACGGCTGAACCATACCCACCGCGCTGCCGCGGACATCGCGCGGGCCGGGCCTGTGGCCGCGCTGCGATAAAGTCGTGCTGGCCGGACGCTGTGGTTCGCCCCCTGACGGGCCCGCGGCGACGGTCACGGTTCGGCAGGCGGGATATCCCGGGGAGCGGACGGCGGATGAAGGCTCTGGTCAAGGCGCGGTCGGAGCCTGGGCTGTGGATCGAGGACGTGCCGATGCCCTCGATCGGCCGGGATGACGTGCTCATCAGGGTGCTTCGCACCGGAGTCTGCGGCACGGACCTGCACATCTACGAGTGGGACGGCTGGGCACAGGCCAACGTGCCGCAGCCGCTCGTCATCGGGCACGAGTTCGTCGGCGAGATCGTGTCGGTCGGCGCCGACGTGCACGACCTGCGTGAGGGCGACCTGGTGAGCGGTGAGGGTCATCTTGTCTGCGGCCGCTGCCGGAACTGCATGGCCGGCCGCCGGGTCCAGTGCGCGCACACGAAGGGCGTGGGGGTCAACCATCCAGGTGCGTTTGCCGAGTTCATCGCGCTACCCGCGACGAACGTCTGGCGGCACCCGCCGGACATCGACCTCGACGTGGCGGCCATCTTCGACCCCTTCGGCAATGCCGTGCACACCGCGCTGACGTTCCCGATCCTCGGTGAGGACGTCCTCATCACGGGCGCGGGCCCGATCGGCCTGATGGCCGCGATCGTGGCCAGGCACGCGGGCGCCCGCTACGTCGTCACGACCGACGTGTCGCGGTACCGGCTGGATCTCGCCAGGAAGATCGGGGTCACGCTCGCGGCGGATATCACCGAGACCACGCTGCACGCCGAGACACACCGGCTCGGCATGCGCGAGGGCTTCGATGTCGGGCTCGAGATGTCGGGCCAGCCTGCCGCGCTGCGGGAGATGCTGGCCAACATGACCCATGGCGGCAAGATCGCTGTCCTCGGATTGCCTGCCGAGGAGTTCGGCATCGACTGGGCCCACCTCGTGACGAACATGATCACGATCAAGGGGATCTACGGCCGCCAGATGTTCGAGACCTGGTACGAGATGTCGGTCCTGATCCAGTCGGGTGTGGACATCTCCCCGGTCATCACGCACAGCTTTGACGCCGCCGATTTCGAGCAGGCCTTCGCCATCGTGCGCGGCGCTCAGTGCGGCAAGGTGGTCCTCACCTGGGCTCACCGGTAGCAACGACGATCGCGAAGGGGCCCGGCAGGTGTTTGCCAGCGTCCGCCAGGAGATCCGCGCCGAGCTTGACAAGATCCGCGCGGACGGCCTGTTCAAGGCCGAGCGTGTCATCATCAGCCCGCAGCGGCCCAGCATCCGGGTCGAGGACGGGGACGAGGTCCTCAACCTCTGCGCGAACAACTACCTGGGCCTGGCCGACGATCCGCGCATCGTCGAGGCGGCCAAGCACGCCCTGGACCGGTGGGGATATGGCCTGGCCAGCGTCCGGTTCATCTGTGGCACCCAGGAGGTGCACAAGCACCTCGAGCAGCGCATCTCCGAGTTCCTCGGTACCGAGGACACGATCTTGTATTCGTCGTGCTTCGACGCCAACGGCGGCCTGTTCGAGACGCTGCTCGGCGAGCAGGACGCCGTCATCAGCGACGAACTGAACCACGCGTCCATCATCGACGGCGTCAGGCTGAGCAAGGCCAGGCGGCTGCGCTTCCGCAACCGCGACATGGCCGACCTGGAGACCCGGTTGCGGGCGAGCGCGGATGCCAGGCGCAGGCTCATCGCCACCGACGGCGTGTTCTCGATGGACGGCTACGTCGCGCCGCTCGACGAGATCTGCGCCCTGGCCGAGCGGTACGAGGCGATGGTCGTGGTCGACGACTCGCACGCGGTCGGGTTCGTCGGCCCCCGCGGCCGCGGGACCCCGGAGCTGCACGGCGTAACCGATCGGGTCGACATAGTGACCGGGACCCTGGGCAAGGCCCTGGGCGGCGCAAGCGGCGGGTATACCAGTGGCCGCAAGGAGATCATCGATCTGCTCCGCCAGCGTTCGCGGCCCTACCTATTCTCGAACTCGGTGGCGCCCGCGGTCGTGGGCGCGTCGCTCATGGTCCTCGACCTGCTCGAGGGCAGCGACGAACTGCGGGCCCGGCTGCGCGAGAACACCAGGTGGTTCCGCGACCGGATGACCGGGCTCGGTTTCGACGTCCTGCCGGGGGACCACCCCATCATCCCCGTGATGATCGGTGACGCCGCGCGCGCGACGCGCATGGCCGACCTGCTGCTGGCCAAGGGGGTCTACGTGATCGGGTTCAGCTACCCGGTCGTGCCGATCGGCAAGGCACGGATCAGGACGCAGGTGTCGGCCGCGCACACGAGATCCGATCTCGAAGCGGCGGCGGCCGCGTTCGCCGCCGCGCGCGACGAGATGGGCTGACCGCACCCCCCGCCGGCCGCCCCCGGGCCACTGGCGCCAGCAGGTCCCCTGGCAGCCCTTATGTCCCTAACGGCTGCCGCGGATGCGGCATCGATTGGTGCGGGGGGATCCCGGGGGGTCGCCCCCCCGGGGTGGCGCAGCCTAACGGCTGCCGCGGATGCGGCATCGATTGGTGCGGGGGATCCCGCGGGGTGGAGCCCCCGGGACAGTACGTGTCACGCCGCGGCAGCCGTTAAGGATCATGTTTTGGGGTTTCTGGACGGCCTTGGCTACGCGGTGAGCGCTACGGCGGCCTCGGGGGTGTACATGGAGAAGCTGAGCGACTCCTGGAAGTAAAGTTCAACGCTTGTCGCGTCGTGGGACAGGTAACCGATCGAGAGGTCCTCACCGATGTGCAGCTCGTAGTCGCCGCCGCGGGTGGTGAGCACGAAGGCTCCGTCGATGGCGGGCGCCCAGATGATCTCACCGTCGATGACCCGCGCCAGGTGCTCGTGGATGGGGTAACCGTGGTCCGAGGTCTCGGTGACGAGGGTGTAGGCGTCGGCGCTGAGCAGCACCGTATACGGGCCGTTGACGCCGGCCAGCCGCAGCGAGCTCACCGCCTGGCTGATGATGTTCGGGTACGCGAGTGCGTCGCCGGGCAGGGCCAGGGCCGGGTTGGCGGAGGCTTCCCTGATACCGACGATGCCGGCGGCCGCGTACCCTTCGAAGATCGCCCTGTCCTCGGCGAAGGCCATGCTCTTCGCGGCATCCTTGACCGGCTGCCAGTCCGGGTCCTTCGCGCCGCGCTCGACGTCGTCGACGGCCTGGCGGTCCACGGTGAACGGCACCCGCAGTTCGATGATCGGCTGCGACCGCCGTGCGCGGGCGATCACACCAGGCGCGGGGGCGTCGATGTCGCTGAGGTGACCGGTGCCCACCGCCGACAGGGCCGCGCCGCCCGCACCTTGTACGTCCACCACCCGGCGGCCCGCGACGTGGACCTTGAAGGTGCGCTTGGCTTCCTCCTCGATGTCGGCCCAGGCGGCGGCGGAGATGGGGGCAAGTTCGCGGTACAGGTTGTTCATGACGGGATACTCCTTTTCAGGCTGCCGATACCCAGGGAACCGTCGGCCGGGACATCGGGCGCGGCGCCTGCGACGGCGGAGGCTGCGGGCGCCGGTGGATCGGGCAGGTTGTCGAGGAAGTCAGCGGTCGGTACGAAGAAGAGCGTGCCGGTGATCGCGGTGGAGAAGTCGAGGATCCGGTCGGTGTTACCCGGCGGGTTGCCGATGAACATGTTCTGGAGCATCTGCTCGGTCACGCCCGGCGTGGCGGAATAGCCGATGAAATAGGTGCCGAACTCGCCCTGCCCGACGGTACCGAACGGCATGTTCTCCCTGACGATCTGCTGCTGCGTCCCGTCGGGTGCTGTGATGGTGTTGGCGGCCACGTGGGAGTTGGCCGGCTTGACGTCGTCGGGAAGCTCGATGTCGGACAGCTTGGTGCGGCCGATCACCTTCTCCTGTGCCTCCACGGGCAGCGCGTTCCATGCGCGCATATCGTGCACGTACTTCTGCACGATGACGTAGCTTCCCCCGGTGAAGTCCGGGTCGGCGGAGCCGGTGAACGCCGCGTCGCTGGCCGCCTGCCCGCCGGGGTTCTCGGTCCCGTCGACGAAACCGAGCAGGTCGCGTTCGTCGAAGTACCTGAAGCCGTACACCTCGTCGGCCACCGTGACCGATCCGGCCAGCCTTTCCATGATCTGCGCGGCCAGCTCGAAACAAAGATCCATCTCCTGGGCCCTGATATGAAAGAGGAGGTCCCCCGGTGTGGCGACCGCGTGGTGTCTTTCACCCCGAAGCTCGCGGAAAGGGTGCAGCTCAGCCGGGCGCGGCCCGCCGAAAAGGCGGTCCCAGGCCGCAGATCCCACGCCGGCGACGCAGCTCAGCCGGCCGGCCGGGACGCGGAATCCGACCGCCCGCTCAAGCCCGGAGAGGTCGGCGAGGAGATCCCGTGCGACCGGCTCGGCGCCAGGATTGATCGTCACCACGAGGAAGATCGCCGCTTCGCTCGGCGGGCCGAGCACCGGCTGCGATTCGGCCGGTGATGCGCTGTGCTGCGCCGGCACGGTCATGGCTGCGCTCCTTCGTGGACGGCACCGGGCACCTGGTGCGGGTCCTCACCAGCCGGAAACGGTGGCGTGCATTTCCCATACGAGGATCTCGGCGGGCCCGGCCGCGGTGACCCGCTGGCCGCCGGTCGCCGTGAACCGTACGGCGTCGCCCTCGGCCAGCGGACCGGCGCCCTCGAGCGTGACGTTGCCCCGCGCGACGAACAGGTGCACGAACGGCGCTTCGGGTAGCTCGACCGCGTCGCCCGCACCAAGGCGGGCAGCGTAGAGCGCGGCGTACTTGTTCTTGATCCGGATGGCCGAGGCGCCGTCGTGCTTGTCCATGCCGGACGCCACCGGTATGAGCCCGCCGCGCAGCAACTCGTGATCGATCTCGAGCTGTTCGTAACCGGGGGTGATGCCGTCCTCATCCGGGACCACCCACATCTGGACGAAATGCACGGGTTCGGTGTGCTGTGAGCCGCCCTGCAGGCGCCATGAGTCGTTCTTTTCTGAGTGCAGGATCCCGGTACCGGCGCTCATCCGCTGCGCCAGACCAGGGTAGATGATGCCGGCGTGGCCAGTGGAGTCCTGATGGACCAAAGAGCCCTGCAAAACCCAGGTGACGATCTCCATGTCCTGGTGCGGGTGAGTCTCGAAGCCGGTCCCTGGCCTGACGATGTCGTCGTTGTTGACCAGCAGCAGGCCGTGGTGGGTGTTGAGCGGGTCGTAGTGCCGTGAGAACGAGAACGAGTGCTTGGAGTCCAGCCACGACAGCCTGGTCTTGAATCGCTCGTCGTGGCGGCGCACGTCCACCGTCGCGGGCAGCGGCCCGGTCGTGTCGGTCATCGGTGTCATCAGGCTCCGTTCGTGGCGATGGGCTCGACCCTGCCAGCCCGGGAGGGCGACCCTCCGGACCCCCCGGCCAGCGCGGCGCTGGCCACCGCGATGACGGGCGCGGTCACAGTGACGTGCAGTTCCGCGCAGTGCTGGTCGGCAATCTCGGCGCAGATTTCCGCCGCCTGCTCGCAGATCGGGCTGCCGAGGTCGGCGGCGTTGAGCGCCATGATCATCTTGTACCTGAGATCTTCCACAGCCATCTCCCACCATGAGCAAGCCGGCCAGCGCCGGCCCGGGCCGAGGGCGGCGGGCCGGGCCGGGCAGCTGATGCCGACCGTGCGCGTGTACCCCTATTAGACCTTTTCCAAGATTCGGCCCCGGACCGGCCCTGTCGCTTGGCGGCCAGTCGCGCCCGGCCTCCCTTGCGCGCGGCACGCGGCACGCGCGCCGCGCGCGGTCAGCTCGGCAGGCGGAGTTCCGCGTAGACAGCGCGGTGATCGCTGCCCGGCAGGGCGTGCACCGACGTCGCGAGCACGGCGCAACGGGAGTCGACGATGATGTGATCGATCGTGAGGACCGCGAGCCTGCCCCCCGGACCCCACGTCGGGACCAGCCCCTTGCCGGTCTGGCCCGCGGCGTCGACGTGGCCGAGGCGCAGCAGCCGGCGGAACTGCGCGTGATCGAGGGTGGCGTTGAAGTCCCCGGCCAGCACGCGCGGTGGATCGGCCGGGGGCGGCAGGACCGCCAGTTGCTCCCGCCACCTGGCCACCCTGGGCCGCGACGATATGGGCGTGGGCGGTTGCGGGTGGACACAGACAAGATCCACGCGCTGCCCGGCCGGCAGCTCGAGCCGGGCCGTGGGCTGCGCCACCGGAATGGCCGTGATGGGCAGCCCTTCGCTCAGCGGGAAACGCGCGTAGATGCCGGAACCGTCCGCGCCGTCGCTGCTCGCGTCGGTCAGCTGATGTGGCAGCAGCTCGTCCAGGCCCGCCTGCTTGAACCGCCGCAGCGCGTCGTCGGTGAGTTCTTGCAGGAAGAGCACGTCGGCTCGGGTTCGGCGCACGAGATCGACGACCGCCTCCTCCGATGCGCGGCCGGCGAGCAGATTCGCCGTGAGCACACCGAGGACAGGGCCACGGGCTTCCGGCTGCCTGCGCCTGACCGCGCGCGGAAGGACGACCGCGGCCAGTGCCACCGCAGCGGGCGCGGCGACGCGGGCCGCACCCGTGCGGCGCGCGGCCAGCGTAACCAGCGGCGCGGCGGCGGCGGCGTACGGAGTGAACGAGAGCAACGGTGCCACGGGAGCCTCGAGACGGCACAGGCGATCCGCACCAGCCAGCCGCACCGCCGCCCATACGGCCAGCCCGCCAGCGACGGCCCACGAGAAACGTTTCATGTCCCCCCGATCGACGTCTCGCCCTCGTCAAACACACTACGGGCTGTCCAGCGCGGTGGGAGCGCAGCCGTTCAGCAGCAGTTCCTGTCTCCCTCAGCGCGGTCTGGTTCGGCCGTCGGCCGCCGCAGCGGGGGGTTCCGGGGGGTCGCCCCCGGGCAGTCAGTCGGGGAATTCGGCGCGGACGCCGAGCAACCGGACCGGGCGCCGCGACGTGAACCTGTCGAGGGCGGCCAGGGCCGCATGCTCGATCACCGCCGGGTCGGCGGTCGGCGCCGCAAGCGTGTGGCCGCGGGTGTGGGTGAAGAACGGCGCGAAACGTACCTTGACGACGACGCGGACGACCGGCCGGTCCTCGCTGGCGACGTCGCCCGCGACCCGGGCCGCCAGCCGGACGATCTCGTCGCGCACTTCCGCCCAGTCGCGGATGTCCTGCTGGAACGTGGTCTCCCTGCTGCGGGAGCGGACGCGGTAGGGCGTGGCGTCCACCGGAGAGTTGAACCCGCCGCGGCCGAGCTGGACGAGCCACGGCCCGGTGGTCGGGCCGACGTGCGCGGCGAGCGCCTGCGGATCAGTGGCCGCGAGGTCGCTGACGGTGTTGATGCTCAGGTCGGCGAGCCGCCGCGCGGTCTTGGACCCGATCCCCCACAGGGCGTCGGTCGGCCGTTCGCCCAGGACCTCGAACCAGGTGCCGTGGGTGAGCCTGAAGACGCCCGCGGGCTTGCCGAAGCCGGTGGCCAGCTTGGCCTGAAGCTTGTTCTCGCCGATCCCGACCGTGCTGTCGAGGCGGGTCACGGCGCGGACCCGTTCTTGGATCTGGCGGGCGACGGCCTCCGGATCGTCGGTGTCAACGGCCAGGAACGCCTCGTCCCAGCCGAGCACCTCCACGATCGCGCCGAAACCGCGCAACGTCGCCATCACCTCGGCGGAGGCCGCGTCGTACGCCTTGTGATCGACCGGCAGGAACACGGCATCCGGGCAGCGGCGCGCCGCCATGCGCAGCGGAAGGCCGGAGTGCACCCCGTGCGCGCGGGCCTCATAGGACGCGGTGCTGACCACGCCGCGTTTGGCCGGATCGCCGTCGCCGCCGACCACCACCGGCCGGCCGCGCAGCTCAGGATGGCGCAGCACCTCGACAGCGGCGATGAACTGGTCGAGGTCGAAGTGCAGCACCCAGCGGGTCACACTCCAGTCTCGCGCGGCGAGTCCTGCCTGGCCAAACGCGGGCGGCGGCCGGGCTCTGGGTTCGCTGGATCGCGGGGGACCGCGCAATCGGGAGAAACCTGCCATGCTTGACGCGTGCCTGACGATTTGCCGCCATCGGATGGCCGGTGGGCCCGCATCGGGAAGGCAGCGGAGTCACGGGGAATCCCGCTGCCGGCGATCCTCACCACGGTCGGCGTGGTGGTCACGGTCTTCCTTGCCGCGAAGCTGTTCTACCGGCTGCGGGACGTGTTCCTTCTCGTTACCGTCGCGGGGTTCATCGCCGTGCTCCTTGACCCCATGGTGGTGGCGCTGCAGCACTGGAAGGTGCCCCGCCGGGGCTTCGCCGTCGCCATCGTCACCTGCTTGGCCGTGCTTGTCTTCATCGGCCTGGCCATCGCGTTCGGTTACCCGCTCATCAATGGGATCAACCACCTGGCCAACCGGCTGCCCTCGTACGTCAGCCGGGCGGGGCACGGCAAGGGCTGGATCGGCCACCTGATCCGCCGGTACCACGTCCAGGCGTGGGTGCAGAAGAACACCGCGAAGATCGCGAGCTTCGGTCTCAGCCTCGGCAAGCCGGCCCTCGCCCTCGGCAAGGGCGCCGTGTCGCTGCTGATCACGCTGACCACCATCTTCATCCTTGTCCTGCTCCTGATGCTCGAGGGCCCGAAGCTGCGTACCGGGGTGCTCAGCCTCATGTCCGAGCGGCGGGCCGCGTCCATCACCAGGGTGGCGGGCCAGGTGAGCAGGTCGGTCACCGGCTACATGCTGGGAAACTCCCTCACGTCGGTCATCGCCGGGGTCGTGGTGTTCGTCACCTTGCTCATCCTCGGCGTCCCCTTCCCGTTTCTGTGGGCGCTGTGGGTCGCGCTCGTCGACTACCTCCCCATGATCGGCGGCGCGCTGGCCGGCATACCCACCGTGTTGTTCGCCACGGGCCACTCGCTCACGGCGGGCATCGTGACCCTGGTTGTCTTCCTCACCTACACCCAGATCGAAAATCACATCCTCAACCCGGTGGTGATGAGCAAAACGGTGCGGATCAACCCGCTGCTCGTGCTGATGTCCATCCTGGTCGCGGCCTCGATCGGCAGCTGGATCGGCGGCCTCTTCGGCGGCTTCGTCGCGGCCCTGCTCGCGATCCCGACCGCCGGTGCGATCCAGGTGGTCGTCGCGGAGATCTGGCGGGCCACCGCACCGCAGGCGCAGCCGGAAGCGCCGATGGCAGAGCGCGAGCACGCGACACCACCGTGAGATGCGCCTTTCGAAGATCGGGCCACGGCTGGCGTGGGGCCGTCCGGCCCGCGGCAGCGAGGTGCCGACGGACGTGCCCGCTCCCGCAGGCGTACCCGCTCACGCGGGCGCAGCCACCCCCGGCTCTTTCATCAGCTCATCCCTGACCTGGGCCATCTGCTCGCGGATGGCCGGGTCAGCGGCCGGGTACCTGGGGTCGATGTCGCTGAGCGCCTGCACGACGGCGGCGGCCGTGGCCAGCCGCGTGAACCACTTGTGGTCGGCGGGGACGACGTACCAGGGCGCCCACGGCGTGCTCGTGTGACTCAGCATCCGGTTGAACGCGCGCTGGTACTCGTCCCAGTGCCGGCGCTCACGGACGTCGCTCGGGGAGAATTTCCAGTTCTTCTCCGGTCGTTCGATGCGTTTGAGGAACCGCTTGGCCTGCTCGCGCACGGACAGGTTGAGCATGACCTTGACGACGTGGATGCCGTTGTCGACGAGATAGCGCTCCCAGTCGTTGATCTCGCGGTACCGCCGCGTCCAGACGTCCCGGTTCCTCGCCGCCGCGGGCATGTGCTGCGCCGTGAGCAGTTCGGGATGAACGCGCACGACAAGCACCTCCTCGTAGTGGGACCGGTTGAAGATGCCGATCCGGCCGCGGCCAGGCAGCGCGCACTGGTAACGCCAGAGGAAGTCGTGGTTGAGTTCCTCTGGCGAGGGCTGCTTGAAGGCACGGACCGCTACGCCCTGCGGGTTCACACCGCTCATCACGTGCTTGATGGTGCTGTCCTTGCCCGAAGCGTCGAGCCCCTGCAGCACGAGCAGCAGGCCGAACGTGTCCTGGGCGGAAAGCCGGTCCTGATAGTCGGCGAGCAGTTCGAGGCCCTGCGCGAGCAACGCGTCGGCCTGCTCGCGGCTCACCGGGCCCGTATAGCCTGGGTCAAAGTCGCGGGTCAGATCGACGGCACTGCCCGGCGCGACCCGCATCGGCTCGATAAGGTCCCTTGTGAAGCGAAGACGCTTGTCCATGGCCTCACAATGCCGCATGCGCCGCCCGGCTGATTCCCACGGATCGGCAGCAGCTGGGTCTGTCGTTCCTACCTGCGGGTATAGACAGGTCAGCGCCGGTTCGCGGTGCAGGCAGGTCAGCGCCGCTTCGCGGCGCGACGTTCACTTGAGCTCTGGAGGCAGACCGCTATGTCCAGTCTGTTCACCGCGTCTGCCTCACATGCGCTGGTGCGACCGTTAGTGGACGCGCATCTGGCCGCTGCGTCCGCCAAGACGGGATTCTCCGTGAGCGGCGCGGTCGTGCTGTTTATCGTCATCGCGGTGCTCGCCCTGCTCGTGGTGAGTTTGCTTGGCATCCGCATGCGCCGCTCGCCCGGCCTGCTGTCGCCGCACCGGGAGAGGATCAAGGAGGCCGCGGCCGCCGACGTGGCCGCGATCGAGGAGGACGACAAGTTCGTCAGCCCCGACGCCCCCGGCCGACACGAAGACGACCTGTGACCCTGCCCGGCTCGCCCTGAGTCAGCGGTATCAGGCGGGGCGCGCGGCCCTCTTTACTTGTGTAGGCCCGATTTACCGATGGACCGGGCGGACCAGGTGACAACCCGGATACCACTACGGCACCGCGGATCCGCTCACCTCTTCCAGGAGTCGTCATGTGCGAGCATCAGCCGCGCTGCCCCCCGGCCGGGGCTCCGGACCGGGACGCCGCGCGCGTCGTCACGGCCCACCCCGAGCAGGGGTGGAGCCTTCTCTGCAACGGCGTGGTGGTGTTCGATGACGACGGGGAGATCCTGCCGGACGGGCGGATCGTCGACTCGCCCCGGACCCTGCAGTTCGTCGTCTGCACCGCATAGGGCGCGCGGCGCCAAGCCCGCTGTGCCGAGCCCGCTGTGCCAAAACCCGCT
>DATFVJ010000129.1:0-6445 GCA_035260365.1 Streptosporangiaceae bacterium | reverse complement strand
GGCGTAATGCGCAGCCAGTGCGGCGCGATCTTCCAGATCGGCCAGATCATCTATGTTGACGATGGCGACGGTGGGCTTACCGTGTTCGGTAATCGGGACCGGACGGTGCGTGTGCCTGGCGCGCGCAACCAGCTCTCCAAGATGGGCGCGCGCTTCAGTCAGGCTATACGGATCAGACATACTGCAAAGTGTACACTTTGCAGGGAGCGGCTGTCATGGCCACCGGCGAACGCACTACCCCCCGGCCGCGGTGACGATCGCGTCGGTGAGGAAGCCGAGGAGCAGGCCGAGCAGGATGCCCCAGGTGGTGATCTCCTTGAACGCCATGACCCGCGCCACCGCGAGCAGCTCGATGACGACGTAGAAGATAGAGCCTGCCGCGAGCGCGAGGAACGCGATGGACAGCACCTCGCTCGTCACCTGCTGGCCAACGAGCGTGCCGAGGAAGGTCGGGCCGCCGCCGATCAGCCCGAGCAGCGCGAGCCTGCCCCAGGACGGGCGATCGGCCGCGGCCGCGAGCGGTGCCACGATCCCGAACCCCTCCGTGGCGTTGTGCGTGCCGAAACCGATCACGAGCAGCACCGCCAGGCTGAGCTGGCCCGCGGCGGCGGAGTTTCCGATGGCCAGGCCTTCACCGAAGTTGTGCAGGCCGATGCCGATCGCGATCAGCAGCGACAGCTGCGCGGCGGCCGAGCGGGCGTCACCGACCTGCCTGGCCGCTGCCACCGCGGCTCCAGGGCCTTCTGGCCGCGCCATGCGGGCGCGCTTGGCGCGCCGTGCCACCCAGCGGTCGAAGTAGACCAGGCCGAGCAGGCCGATCCCGACGCAGGCGACCATCACGCCGCCGTCGCGTACCGCGACCGCGTAGTCGTGGCGGGACAGCGCCGCGGAGGCCGGGCTCCACGCGTGGTCGAGCACGTCCCAGAGCAGGAAGACGAGTATGCCGATGGCTGTCGCGTTGAGCAGCGCCTTGACCTTGGGCATCGGGCTGCGGACGCGGCCGAACGGTAGCCCGAGGAAAATGGTCAGACCGGCTACGGCGCCGAGCAGCGCGATGCTGCCTGCTGACATACGCTGCTCCAGGGGCGAGGGAACGTCGGCCGTGACTTAGGCTAACCTAACTAAGGATTGCCTAACAAGATCTGAACGTGCTGAACGTGTCACCCCTCGCGCCGCGCATCGGGCGACGCCGGGAGCCGCGCGCGGCCTGCGCGCACAGTAGGGTGAGCGGCATGCGCATCGGATTCGGCCTGCCAGTCGCGGGCGCGTGGGCCCACCCCGAGACCATGGCCCGGCTCGCCAGGCGTGCGGATGATCTCGGCTACGACTCGCTGTGGGCGTTCCAGCGGCTGCTCGTGCCCGCGGACGACGAGCCCGCGCCGGTGTACCGCAGCGTGCTCGACCCGCTGATCTCACTCGGCTTCGCGGCGGCGCGCACGACGCGGATCCGGCTCGGCGTGTCCATTATCAACATGCCCTTCGTGTCCCCGGTGCTGCTGGCCAAGCAGGCCGCCACCCTCGACGTGCTTTCCGGCGGCCGGCTGGACCTCGGTCTCGGCGTCGGCTGGTCACCGGTGGAGTTCGCCGCGAGCGGCGCGGACCTCGCGCACCGCGGCGCGCGGGCCGAGGAGTTCCTCGCCGCCCTGCATACGCTCTGGGCCGACGAGGTCAGCGAGTTCCACGGCAAGTTCTACGACATCCCGCCGAGCCGGATGGCGCCCAAGCCGCCGCAGCAGCCCGGGCCGCCTGTCCTGCTCGGTGGCGTGGTGCCCGCGGCGCTGCGCCGGGCGGGACGGCTCGCGGCCGGCTGGCTGAGCGGCAGCCGCGCCAACCTTGCGGCGATCGGTGAGCACGCCGCGATCGTCCGCGAGGCCGCCGAGGAAGCGGGGCGTGACCCGGCGTCGGTTCGCATCGTCTGCCGCGGCGTGATCCAGGCCGGCGCGTTCGTGGGGGAATCAGCCGAGGCCGAGCGGCCGCGGCTGGCCGGCTCCTACGACCAGATCCGCGAGGACACGGCCTGGCTCGAAACGCAGGGCGTGACGGAAGTGTTCTACGACCTCAACTGGGATCCGCTGATCGGATCGCCCGACACAGAACCAGCGGTCGCGGCCGAGCGCGCCGGAGAGATCCTCGAGGCTCTCGCGCCCGGCGGCGGCGGCGCCGCCTGATCATGTCACGCGGGCTTCGCCCAGGATCACGGGCAGGCGGGACAGGCCGCGCGGGTTGAGCCCGGGGCGCGGCTGCGGGTCTCCGGCGAGCTCGATCCGCCCGAATCGCGTGAGCATCCGGGTGAGCACCACGGCGGCCTCCAGCCGCGCCAGGTGCGCGCCCAGGCAGAAGTGGATGCCCGTGGCGAAGGCCAGATGCGCGCCGTCGTCGCGGGTGACGTCGAAACGGTCCGGCTCCGTGAACCTATCCGGGTCGCGGTTGGCCGCGCCGAGGAGCATGATCACTAGCTGGCCCGCGGGCAGGTCGGTGCCTGCCACCGTGACCGGCTCCAGAGCCGTCCGCCCGTCGATCTGGATGGGCGAGTCGTAGCGCAGCATCTCCTCGACGGCGGCGGGCACCAGATCGGGCCGCTCGCGCAGCAGGTCCACCTGCTCAGGCGCGCCCAGCAGCGCGCGGAGCCCGTTGCCGAGCAGGTTCGTCGTCGTCTCGAAGCCGGCCCCGAACAGCAGCACCGACGCCGCGATCATCTCCTCGTCGTCCAGCTTGTCGTCGTCGCGGCTGGCGGCGAGCCTGCTGAGCAGGTCGGCCTCGGGCCACCGGCGTTTCTCGGCGAGCAGGTCGCCGAAGTAGGTGGCGAGCTCGGCCTGCGCGGCCACCGCGCGGGCTAGGGCCGCGGCGTCGACGTACGGCTCGAGGAGCGCGGTGACGTCGTGGATAAGCGGGGTGAACGGCTCGCGGTCGGCGTCGGGCACGCCGAGCAGGTCGGCGATCACGTTGACCGGAAGCGGGAGGGCCACCGCGGCCATGAAATCCGCACCCGGCTGCGCGGCGAGCGCGTCGAGCAGGCGGTCGGTTCTGTCGCTGATCGCACGCTGCAACTCGTCCACGTGCCGGACGGTGAAGGCGGAGCTGACCAGGCGCCGCAGCCTGGTGTGGTCCGGCGGATCGCTGAACAGCATGGTCCGGCGCATCCAGGCCAGCGCACGGCGCGCGTGCTCGTCGGTGCCGCCGGCGAGCCTGGCCGCGAGCGGCTCCCGGGCCTTGCCGAGGCCGCGGTGGCGCAGCGCCGCGTCGCAGTCGTCGTAGCGGGTCAGCACGAGCGCCCCACCCTGGGTGCGCAGGACGGGCGCTGCCGCGCGCAGACGCCGGTAGGCGCCGTACGGGTCCGGGCCCTCGCCGCCGAGCAGGATCGAGACGAAAAGCTCCTCGGCCGGCGGCGCGGCCGCGGTAGAACTCGGCGCCGGGCCGGCCGCGGTAGAACTCGGCGCCGGGGCGGTGGCGGGAGAACTCGGCGCCGGGGCGGTGGCGGGAGTATCAGGCACAAGCCCTCCGGTGCGTCTCGCTGTCGCGTCCATCGTTTACATTCATGGCCAATCTGTCAATTCGGGCAACGAACGTGGCTGTTATTGTCAAAGATGTGGACACCGTTGCTGGCGAGAACCCCGGCGCGCCTGCCCCTGGCCGGTTCCGCGACCGGGTCCGCCGCCAGTTGCGTGACGACGTGCTCGACGCCGCCTACGACATGACGGTGACCGGCGGATGGAACACTGTACGGATGACCGCGCTCGCCGACCGGGTCGGCGTCAGCAGGCAGACCCTCTACAAGGAGTTCGGCGGCCGGGCCGACGTGGGCCGGGCACTCGTGCTGCGCGAGGCGGGCAGGCTCATCGACGGCGTCACCGAGCAGATCAGGCGACAGCACGACGACGTACCCGCCGCGATCCACGCCGCGCTGTCCTTCGCCCTCGAACGCAGCGCGGCGAGCCCACTGCTTCGCGCCGTGCTCACAAGCGCGCCCGGTGACGAGAGCCTGCTGCCGATCATCACGGCGCAGTCGCGGTCGCTCATCGCCGCCGCGACCGCGCTCCTGGGGGAGTTCCTCAGTGCCACGACGCCCACCCTCAGCGCGGAGGACGCCGACACGATCGCGAGCGCCCTGGTCCGGCTCACCGCGAGCCACCTGATGCTCCCGCTCGATCCACCCGGGCGCACGGCTGAGCGGCTCACCCGCATCGCCGTCCGCGCGCTCAGGGGGCCATGAACGACGCCGCCCGGCGCGCGGTACCCGCCCGCGGCCGCCGGGACGCACAGCAGGCCTGCTGACGGAGGTGCACCTCATGCACACGAGGTTCCACGAGATCATGACCGGCCACGCCCGGCTGGCGGAAGAGGACAGCCCCCGGCCCGCCCTGCTCGACCTGGCGGCGGACGTCCCCGGGCTCCTGCTGCCCTGGACCGACACGGAGGCGGCCCTGGCCGGCCGCGTCCGGATCGAGGGCTGGGCCGACGACCCCGGCGCGGCCGGGACGCTGCGGATCGCGCCGGTCGCCGCGCGCCGCCTGCGCTACCGGCTCAGTTTCACCACCAACGACGGGCGCAGAATGCACCTGGACGGCTGGAAGTCGGTGAGCTTCACGCGGCCGCTGCATTCCCTGACGACCCTGCCCGCCACCATCTTGGACGAGAAGGGAAACGTGGCGGCGGAAACCCAGCTCCGTTTCGATCTCCGCCACGCGCTCGGCCCGATGATCGCGAGCGTGCGGGTACGGCCGGCGGCGCGGCGGGCGGCGGCGCGGCACGCGGCCCGCGCGGCTGCGCCCCGTGCTTACCTGTCGTCCCGGTGGCGCGGCCAGCCCGGCCGGATGGAGGCGTGGTACACCACGTTCACCGATCCGGCGACCGGGACCGGCGGCTGGCTGCACCACGAACTCGTCGCGCCGTCCGGCGGCGGCACGGCGCACGTGCACGGCTGGGCCGCGGTCTTCCCGCCCGCGGGCGCGCCCGTCCTGGCCAGGTTCGGCCCGCAGCCGTGGAGTGCGCCCGCCGGCGACACGGTGTTCACCGCGGACGACGTGCTCATGACGCCGAGCACGCTCCGCGGCAGCGCGGGCACCGGCCAGGCGCAGATCCGGTGGGACCTGACCGCCGCGGAAGACGGCCCGCCGCTTTTCACCTTCCCGCGGTGGGCGTGGGAACGTGAGGCGCTGCCAGGGGCGCAGATCGTCCCCGTCCCCGCGGGTGCCTTCACCGGCACCCTGCGCCACGGCGACCGTGAGATCACCCTCACCGCGGCGCCCGGCGCGACCGGGCACGTCTACGGCCACGGGAACCCGGAGCGCTGGGCCTGGCTGCACGCCCACCTCGGCGGGAGCGACGTCTGCGAGGTGGTGGCGGCCACATCGACCCGGCCCGGCCTGAACAGGCTGCCGCCGCTCCCGTTCGTCCGGCTCCGGCTGGGCGGCGAGGACTGGCCGCCCGGTGACCCGATGGTTCATGCCGCCCGGTTCGTCGCCAGGATCGGCCTGCCGACCTGGACGGTGCTCGGCCGGGCCGGCGACCGCAGGATCCGCATCCAGGTCACCCAGCCGGCCGACCGTACGGTGGCGGTCGGCTACACCGACCCGGACGGGTCCACCGCGGTCTGCAGGAACAGTGAGCGCGCCGACGCCGTGATCACGCTGCAGCGGCGCACGGCCCAGGGCTGGCGGGCCGAGCGGCACTGGCGGCTCGACGCCACCGCGCACGCGGAAGCGGGCATGCGTGAATGACTCACGGCGGGCGATCGCTGGCGTTGCCGCGGTGGCAGCGCTGCTCGCGGCGCCGACGGTGTGTGGGTCGCCGACGCCTCGGTGCTGCCGACGTGCCCCGAGGTGAACCCGCAGCTGACGATCATGGCGATGGCACTAGCCGTGGCGGCCCGCTGCTGTTCTTGATGGCCCAGTTCTTGACGGCACAGTGGGGGGAGATACCGCGTGAGAGTGAAGCTGGTGATGGCCGTTGTGGCGACGGCCATACTCGTAACGGTCGTGCTCGTGACCGGCGCAATCCTGGCCGGGTTCACGTCGAACGGGCCTGCGGCGCCGACCAGCGCGGCCGACGCGCCCCGTCTCGTCACCGTCAGGTGCGACGGCACCACCGCGGACGCGGCGACCCTGCAGCGCGCGATCAGCGCGAGCCCGCCCGGCGCGGTCATCGCTATCGAGGGCGGGACCTGCCTGCTCACGCAGGGGATCACGCTGCCCGGCGATCGGACCTACACCGGCGGCGCGACCACCGGCACCGTGCTCAAACAGGACGGCCACCTCGCGTACGTGCTCGCGTCGGCGGCGTACGTGAACAACTCCGCGACGACGGGTAACCCGCTGGCCATCCGCGACATGACCATCGGCTGCGACGGATCGGGCCGCACCGACGGGATCATCGTGCTCAACTGGCAGGCCGACGTGGAGCACGTGGATGTGTCCGGCTGCGGCGGCAGCGGCATCGTGGACACCAA
>DATFVJ010000128.1:0-9831 GCA_035260365.1 Streptosporangiaceae bacterium | reverse complement strand
GCCGAGATGGCGTCCTCGAGCCGGTGCTTCTTCTCCTTGAGTTCCACCTCCGTCGCCGCACCCGCGCGGACCACGGAGACACCGCCGGACAGCTTGGCCAGCCGCTCCTGCAGCTTCTCGCGGTCCCAGTCCGAGTCGGTGTTCTCGATCTCGTTGCGGATCTGACGGATCCGGTCCTGCACCGCGGTCTCGTCGCCCGCGCCGTCCACGATGGTGGTGGTGTCCTTGTCGACCACGATCCTGCGTGCGCGGCCAAGCGCGTCGAGGTCGATGCTGTCGAGCTTGAGACCGAGTTCCTCGCTGACGACCTGACCGCCGGTGAGCACCGCGATGTCGCCGAGCATCGCCTTGCGCCTGTCACCGAACCCAGGTGCCTTCACGGCGGCGACCTGCAGCAGGCCGCGGATCTTGTTCACCACCAGGGTGGACAGCGCCTCGCCGTCGACGTCCTCGGCGATCACCAGCAGCGGCTTCTTGGTCTGCGCGACCTTCTCGAGCAGCGGCAGGAACTCCGTCATCGAGGAGATCTTCGCTCCGTGCACGAGGATGTAGGCATCCTCGAGGACGCTCTCCATCCGCTCCGGGTCGGTCACGAAGTACGGGGAGACGTAGCCCTTGTCGAACTGGAGACCTTCGGTGAACTCCAGTTCCAGGCCCATCGTGGTCGCTTCCTCGACGGTGATGACGCCGTCCTTGCCGACCTTGGCGAACGCTTCCGCGATCAGCTCGCCGATCTTGGCGTCCTGCGCGGAGACCGTTGCCACGTGTGCGATGTCGTCCTGCTCGCCCACGTCGCGCGCGGTGGCGAGCAGCCGGTCGGAAACGAAGGCGGCGGCCGCGTCGATGCCACGCTTGAGGCTCGCCGGGTTCGCGCCGGCCGCCACCCGGCGCAGGCCCTGGTGGACCATTGCCTGAGCCAGCACCGTCGCCGTCGTGGTGCCGTCGCCCGCCACGTCATTCGTCTTGGTGGCGACCTCCTTGGCGAGCTGTGCGCCAAGGTTCTCGTATGGGTCGGTAAGCTCCACCTCTCGCGCGACGGTGACACCGTCGTTGGTGATGGTGGGTGGACCCCACTTCTTGTCGACGACGACGTTGCGGCCGCGTGGGCCCAGCGTCACCTTGACGGTGTCCGCGAGTTTGTTCACGCCGCGCTCGAGCGCGCGCCTGGCATCCTCGTCGAACTCCAGTATTTTTGCCATGAAAACCCCAAACTACGGTGGGTCAATGTTTTTACGGTGGGCCAGTTGGATCTGGGCGGCGGCGCCGCGATGATGGCATCGCCAGCGTGGCATGCCCGACCCGACGTGCACAGCGGCTGCCGCGTGCCAACCGCCCCGGACGCAGCCGCATCGCGCTGCCGCATCTGGGACGCCCGCGACGGTCCCGGCCGGGTCCGGGCGGCTACGTGGCGGGCGATCAGGCGCCCGCCACGTGCGCCGCCCTTGCGCTCCGGCCTACTTGTCGATGGTGGCGAGCACGTCGCGGGCCGAGAGCACGAGGTACTCCTCCCCGCTGTACTTCACCTCGGTGCCGCCGTACTTGCTGTAAAGCACGATGTCACCGACCTTGACGTCGAGAGGGACCCGCTTCGAGCCGGCGTCGTCCCAGCGCCCCGGGCCCACCGCAAGAACCTCGCCCTCCTGGGGCTTCTCCTTGGCGGTGTCCGGGATGACAAGGCCTGACGCCGTGGTCTGCTCGGCCTCGAGTGGCCGGACCACGATGCGATCCTCGAGCGGCTTGAGAACTACCTTGGTGGCGGTCGACACGATCTGACCTCCCCCTCCGAAAGGGATGAAGAGAGTTTGCTTAGGGCAAGGCGAACGTGGCGGCCTGCCGTCGCGGGTGCCAGACCGGCCCGTCGCATTAGCACTCTACTCTTGAGAGTGCCAGTCCTGAACAGTATCCGGACCGAGGTAGCTCGTCAACACGAGCATACGGCGAGTTGCTCGTGGCCCGGCCGCCGGCCGGGATGCGGAGGGCCGCGAGCCCAGCAGTCCTATCCGCGCGGCCGCTAAGTTATGCGACCGTTATAAATGACATCAATGGGCTCGAAATTGCGGAAATACTATTGCGCAGGGATACTACGTGACTGTCTAACGGGACTACCCGACCACAGGGGGGTGTGGGAATGCTGGAGTGCCCGAAGTGCACTGCCGAGATGGTGACGAGGGACCGCAGCGGCATCATGATCGAGGAGTGCCGCGGATGCCGCGGCGTCTATCTCGACCGGGGCGAACTTGAGCTTCTGATCGAGGCCGAGAGCCAGTACCTGGCGACGTTGCCCGCGGCGGAGAACCCTGACACCACTTATCAGGGCCGTCACAGGCACGGAGTCGTCAGGCAGGTATTCGGTGAGCCGGACACGAACGGCCGGGCGAACAACGGCGGCGAGGCCGTCAACTTCAGGTGAGCCCGCGGCGGGCGTCGCCGCGGGTGGGCGGCCGCCGTCACCCGGCCGCGAGACCGGCGTCACCCGGCCCGCGAGACCGGCGTCACCCGGCCGCCGGGCTGTCGTCTTCGTACCCGCGCCGGCTACCGGGTGGGTGCGCTGCCCGGCTCGAGTTGCCCGGCTGGCCGCCCGGCCACGACGGTGGTCACCGGGAGCGAGGAGTCGGCGGGCAGGTCGAGCGCTGAGGCGGGCAACCCGCGGGCGGCCAGTTCGGCGCCGAGCGCGGCCACCATGGCGCCGTTGTCCGTACACAAACCAGGCCGCGGGACGCGCAGCACGATCCCGGCCGCGGCGCAGCGCTGCTGCGCAAGCGCGCGCAGCCGTGAGTTCGCTGCCACCCCGCCCCCGACGAGCAGGTGCCCGGCGCCGTTCGCGCGGCACGCGTCCACGGCCTTCCTGGTCAGCACGTCCGCGACGGCCTCCTGGAACGACGCCGCGATGTCGGCGACAGGCACCGTGAGCCCGGCGGCGGTCCTGGCCTCGACCCAGCGGGCCACCGCCGTCTTGAGCCCGGCGAAGGAAAAGTCGCTCGTGCCGTCGTGATACTTGCCCCGGGGGAAGGCGACGGCTCGCGGGTTCCCGGCGCGCGCCGCGGCGTCGATCGGCGGCCCACCGGGGAAGGGCAGCCCGAGGAGCCGTGCCACCTTGTCGTACGCCTCGCCCGCCGCGTCGTCGATGGTGGCGCCGAGCGGCACGATCTCAGTGGCGATGTCGGGCACGAACAACAGCGAGGAGTGCCCGCCGGACACGAGCAGCGCCACGCACGGCCGTGGCAGCGGGCCGTGTTCGAGCTGGTCCACGGCGATGTGCGCGGCGAGGTGGTTCACCCCGTACAGCGGCTTGCCGAGCGCGAGCGCGTACGCCTTGGCGGCAGCCACGCCGACGAGCAGCGCGCCGGCCAGCCCGGGCCCCGCGGTGACCGCGAAGGCGTCGACCTCGGCCAGCCGCACGCCCGCTTGCCCGAGGGCGCGGCCCACCGACGGCACCATCGCCTCCAGGTGCGCGCGGCTCGCCACCTCGGGCACCACGCCGCCGAACCGCGCGTGCTCGTCCACGCTGGAGGCCACCGCGTCGGCGAGAAGGGTGCTGCCGCGCACGATCCCGACGCCGGTCTCGTCACACGACGTCTCGATGCCAAGCACGAGCGGCGCGGTCATCGCCGTCCCGCCAGACCGGGCCGGCCGAGCTGGCCGCCGCGGGGCAGCCGCAGGTGCATCACGACGGCATCGGCGCCGGACGGCTGGTAGTAGCCGCGGCGCACGCCGACCTCGGTGAACCCGGTCCGCAGGTAGAGCAGCCGGGCGCGGTCGTTGTCCGCGCGCACCTCGAGGAAGACCTCACGGCAGTGGCGGGCCGCCGCGGTGCCGATGAGATCGGCGAGCAACGCGGTTCCGATGCCCTCGCCCTGCCGGTCCGCCCGCACCGCGATCGTCTGCACGTCGCCCCGGTCCCCGGCGAGCGCGCTGAGGCCCGCGTACCCGGCGACGGTCCCTTCTGATTCGGCCACGATGTAGTAACGCGTGGCGGCCTGGTCGAGCTCGCTGGCGAACATCTCCTCGGTCCACGCGTCTTCCGGAAAGACCTTCCGCTCGATGGCGAGCACCTCGGGAAGGTCGCTGTCGCGCAGCCGGCGGATCCGCACGGTCATCGCGGCGTCACGACCTTGGCTGGGCCCGGGATCCGGGCATCTGGGAGGCGCAGGTAGAGCGGCTGCGGGGGATCCAGCGGGGTGCCTTCGGCCAGCCGCCGCGCGGCGAGCGACGCGAGCGCGGCACCCGTCGGGTGGTGGGGCTCGAGCAGGCCACCGAACGACTCCGGATACAGCCACGCGCCCTGCCCTGCGGCCGGCCGGCCGGGCGGCAGTCCGGCGGGCCGGCCCACCGCCGGGCCGGACAATCGGGTGCCGGTCGCGGAGTACTCGGCCCAGTAGACCTCCTTGCGCCTGGCATCGGTGGCGACGATGAACGGCCCGCGCGGCGCACGTGGCCCGTCGCCGTTCACCACCGCGTAAGCGATCGCGTCCAGCGTGCACACACCGTACGCGGGTACGCCGAGCGCCGCGCCGAGCGCGCGAGCGGTCACCACGCCAACCCGCAATCCGGTGTAGGGGCCCGGGCCGTTTCCCGCCACCACCGCGGTGACCGCGCCGGGTTCCTTACCCGCCCGGGCGAGCACACCGGCGATCGACGGCGCGAGCAGTTCGCCGTGGCGCCTGGCCCCGACGGTCGTCGCCGCCGCGAGCACCCGGCCGCCATCGTGCACGGCGACCGTGACCGCTTCTGTCGCCGTATCGAAGGCAAGCAACAACACGGATGACCAGCCTAGTGAGCGTAACGCGATGGTTGGTGCGGCCTCGACCGCGTGGCGGTCAGCGGAGCCTGGTCAGCGCGTTGCTCGCGGCCGCCCGCGCGCCCGCGGTGAGCGTGCCGATGGGGTCGGGGCCGAAACTGCCGCCGGTGCGAGCCTCGAAGATCACGGTGACAAGGACATTGCGGTAGCGGGCGACCAGCGTGACCATGTCGAGCAGAGCGCCGCGCCGGTAGTGCTGGTCGGCGGAGAAGGCTTCCTGACCCAGCCCGGACACCGCGGTCACGACGGCCTTCGGGTCCTGCGACTTCTTTGCCGGGAACTGCTTCGCCGCCTGCACCTCGCCGAACGCGTCCTGCGCCGCCCGGGTGGCGCTGCCGTCACCGCTCGCGAGCCCGTTCGGCGCGTACGCCTCCACCGCGATTGTCATGAACCGGTACAGCCGCGGCTTGTCCACCGTCCACGAGCACTGGCTGGCCGCTTTGCCCTCCAGGGGCTGCGCCGCGGCGGGCTTCGACCGGCCCGGCACGTACTGGTCGAGCACCGCGCCAGGAATCACGGCGCAGGCGGCGGGCACTCGCTGGATCTCGCCGGGCATGAACGTGGTGACCAGGGGGCCCGGCTGCGAGCCCGCGTTGCTCTGGCCACCACCTTGCACCAGCGCCACCACCGCGACCACCGCGCCCACGACGGCCAGCCCGATGGCAGGCCAGAACCAGGGTGACCGCCGCCTGGCACGCCTGGGGCGGTCGGCGGCCGTGCGCCGCGGCCGGCGCGGCGGCGGGTACTCCTCGTCGGGCAGATCGCGCCCGTGCGGTTGAGCTGACCTCGGGGAAGGAGGCCCCTGATAGGTCACGGCGCGCCTCCGGGGGAAGGGATCGACCGTGCGCGACGGTGCGGGGACGGACGGCAAGGCAGGACTGACCAGGACTATAGAGCCTCGGCGCGCACGGTTTCGACCGGCACGCGCAGATCGGTCCGCCGGATCGCGGTGGCCAGGGCCGATGCGGGTACCTGTCCGGCGCACGGGTGCGCCGGACAGGCTGCCACGGACACGGGCGGCTCGCACCGGCCAGGTGTCCCCCCGCGGCTGGCATCAGTGGCGGCGAGCGCGCCAGCCCGGGCAGCGAGCGCGCCGGGCGGGTGTCAGCGGCGCGCCCAGCGTGCGCCCGTGCCGGTGAGCCGCACGGCGCGGGTTTCGTCGTGGATCGCGCCGCCGGGCGGCCGCCCGATCGTGATCTCCAGCCGGTCCTCGGCGAGCCGTTCCACCAGGCCCGCACCCCACTCCACCACGGTCACCGCGCGGTCCAGGTCGGTGTCGAGGTCGAGATCATCCACCTCGGCCGCGTCGCCCAGACGGTAGGCGTCCACGTGCACGAGCGCGGGTCCGCCGGCGAGCGGCGGATGGACGCGGGCGATGACGAACGTGGGCGACGTGACCGGCCCACGGACGCCGAGTCCGTCGCCGATGCCCTGGGTCAGCGTGGTCTTGCCGGCCCCGAGCGGTCCGGTGAGTACGACGAGGTCCCCCGCACGCAGGCAGCCGGCGAGCCCGCGGCCGAGGGTCCGCATCTCGGCGGCCGTTCGCACTGTGGTCTCTTTGATCATTGCGGCTATGCTCACCTCACCCGGTCCGCCAGCAGCCTCGCCTGGACCGGGCGACGTCATGCGGAACGCTCTCCCCTTCGGCCCACGCAGGCACCGGCCCGCTCGACCAGCCGCGCGAGCTCGGTGGTGACCAGCTCCGGGTGCTCGAGCATGATCAGATGCCCGGCACCCTCGTCCACGACAAGCTCGGCACCAGGAATCTCCGCGGCCATCTCCTCGGACAGCGACTTCGGCGTGAGCCGGTCCCGGCCGCCGGCGATGATCAGCGTGGGCACCTTGCCGAGGGTGGGCAGGGCGGCGATCTCCTCGTGCTCGGTGAGCGCAGCGAAGAACCGTGCCACCACGTCGACGGGAGTCGCCCTGATCATCTGCTCGACGAAGTCGGTGATCGTCGGGCTCGTGCTCGGGTCGCCGAACGCGATGAACCGGGTGAAGAGGAACGCGAGGTCGCCGCCGGCCTGGCGGGCACGCTCCACGAAATCGGCGCGGCGGCCCCTGGCCGCGCCCCGCAGCACGCTGGGTGCCGCGTGGCGAAGCACGGTGCCAAGCGGTCCCGGCAGCCCGAGCGTCACCTCGGCCGGCCGGCCCGCCGACGTGCAGATGAGCGCGACGCCCGTGACCTGGCTGCCGAAGAGCTCAGGATGCTGGCCGGCCAGCGCCATGATCGTCGTGGCGCCCATCGAGTGGCCGACGAGCACGACGGGCGCGCCGCGCGGCGCGACCGCCTCGATCACCGCGCGCAGGTCGCGGCCGAGCTGGTCGATGTTCTCGTGCCCGGGATCGGACCGCCCGGACCTGCCGTGGCTGCGCTGGTCCCAGAACACGAGCCTGCCTGCGTGGTCCGCAGCGCCGAGGTCACGGCGCTGGTAGTGCCAGCAGTCCTGGTTGAGGGTGTACCCGTGGCTGAAGATGACCGTGACCGGCGCATTCTGCGGCCCGTCGATCTCGGCGTGCAGCGGGACTCCGTCGTCGGCGGCGACCGTCAGCTCACGTCCGCGCAACTGTCCGAGCGGCTCGGCCGCCGCAGGGTCAGGGCGCAGCCGGATCCGCCCGACCGCTATCTTCTCCGCGGCCACCGCGGCACCCATCGCGGCCGCGACCGCACCGGCGGCGATGCTGGTGACCCCAGTGATCCGTCGCCACCGCGCCATCGGCACACCTTTCTTCGTGTCACGTGAGTCTCACCACGTTACTCAACAGTAAACGCGGGCGACGCGGTTTCCGATGCCCGTGACGATCTCGTAGGAGATCGTGCGCAGCGTGTCAGCCCACTCCTGCGCGGTCGGCTCGCCCTGGTCGCCCGGGCCGAACAGGACGACCTCGTCCCCCGCGGTCACGGGCTCGGAGCCGAAGTCGACCACGAACTGGTCCATGCAGACCGTGCCCGCGACCGTCCAGCGCCTGCCGCGAGCCTGCACGAGCGGCTGGCCGGACGCGACGCGCGGCACGCCGTCGGCGTACCCGAGTGGCAGCAGGCCGAGCGCCGCCTCCGCCGCCGTCACGTACGTGTGCCCGTAGGACACTCCCGTGCCCGGTGGCACCCGCTTGACCTGAGCCAGCCTGGTACGCAGCGTCATCGCCGGCCGGAACTCAGGTGGCGGGCCGCCGGGCAGGGTCGAAAGCCCGTAAATGGCGCCCCCCGGCCTGACCAGGTCGAACCTTGCCGCTGGGAGGGTCAGCGCGGCAGCCGTATTGGCAATATGGCGGATCTCAGGTTTAGCTCCCGCCTTCTCCGCGCCCGCCAGGGCCCACGCGAACGCATCGAGCTGGCGCGCGATCGACGGATGCCCGGGCAGGTCGGCCGCGGCGAGGTGGGACCACAGCCCGGTGATCTCGAGGTGGCCGGCCGCCTGCCCGGCCAGGGCCGCGTCCACCACCGCTGGCCACGCGCGGGCGGTCGCTCCGCCGCGGGACAGGCCGGTGTCCGCCTTGAGCTGCAGCCGCGCCGGCCGGCCCGCGCGAGCGGCCGCGGCGGCGATATCGGCCACCATCCCCGTGCTCCCCGCGGACACGTCGACGCCGGCCCTGACGGCCTCCTCGTACGCCGCGCCCGGGATGGCCATCATGCACAGCACCGGCGCGGTGATTCCGGCCGCCCGCAGGCGCAGCGCCTCGCCGACCTGGACCACCCCGAGCCAGTCCGCCCCTGCCTCGAGCGCGGCCACGGCGCACGGCACCATGCCGTGCCCGTACCCGTCGGCCTTGACGACCGCCATCAACTGGGCGCCTGCGGCCTTTTCGCGGAGCAGCGCGACGTTGTGCCTGACCGCGGCCAGTTCGACGACCGCCCAGGCCGGAGTTTCCATGGGGTCCCAGTTTGCCAGTGTCGCGGTGTGCCGGTGTCCTGATGCCGGTGGGCCGGCCCGCCGCCGCGGCGTGTGCCGCCCGGCCAGCCCTTCAGCCCTTGAGCCTGGCGAGCAGGGCGACGCCGGCCGGCACGCCGAGGCCGGTGCACGCGTCCCAGCCGGGACCGGCCGCGTAGGCGCCGTTGTTGCCGCTCGTGATGTCGCGGAAACCGGGCACGCTGGCACCGGGAGAAACGCCGGCGTAGATCAGCGGCTGCAGCAGGCCGAGGCGCGTGCCGGTACCCTGCACCAGCCTGCAGACGAGCGCCGCCCACAGCGGCGCGACGGCGCTCGTGCCGCCGACCACCACCGCCCGGCCGTCCACCAAGACCTGGTATCCCGTCGCGGGGTCGGCGTCGCCAGCGACGTCAGGAACACCGCGGCCGGTGGTGGCGCCGCCGCCCGCGCGCGGCGGCACGCCCGCACCCGACTGCCAGGACGGCTGGCCGAAGGTGTCGCTGACCCCGCCGCCCGTCGCGCCCTGACCCTGGCCGCCGTTCCATACCGTTTCCGAGCTGACGGCGCCGGAGGACGGGTCCGCGACCAGGCTCGTACCGCCGCAGGCCAGCGCGTGCGGGCTGGCGGCAGGGAAGTCGGTGTGGGCCTGCCCGTCCGGTTGCCCGTCGGTGCTGCCGTTGTCGCCCGCCGCGACGCAGACGGTCACCCCGAGGGCCGCCGCGTCGGCGAATGCCTGGTCAAGCGCGGTGCGCGCCTGAGCCGTCCAAGAATCCTCCGACTGGCCCCAGCTGATGCTGACCGCCGTGGGCGTCTGGCTCGCGTGCACGGCGGCGGACACCGCGTCGACGAAGCCCTGGTCGGTGTTGGGCGCGAAGTACACGAACTGTGCGGCGCGCGGCGCGAGCGCGCCCGCCACCTCGATGTCGAGCAGCACCTCTCCGTCCGCGCCGCCCGGGTCCTGCCCGGCGACGTTGACCGCCCCGTCCACCCCGACCGCCGTCACACTCGGCGCGGCGATCCCAAGACCGGAGAAGTAGGCGTTCAGGTCGGTGGCCGCGAAGCCGCCGCCGAGCTCGATGATCGCCAGTGTCTGGCCGCTGCCGTCCGTGCCCGCGGGGAACTGGTAGGAAAGGCCGACCTGCGGCGGGGTGTAGGACTGCTGGC
>DATFVJ010000127.1:0-4145 GCA_035260365.1 Streptosporangiaceae bacterium | reverse complement strand
CGGCGCCATGGGGGACGCTGTCCGTGGGGCCAGCATGGCCTCCTCCAGGCTGAGGAGTGTCGCGGTGGGCAGGGCGACGATCGCGGGGTTGGCGTCCGCCATGACGACCCGCCGCCCGCCGGCGGCCGCATACGTGATGATCATCGCGCTGGGCGGCAACTGCTGCAGCTCATGCTGTTCGACGAGAAATTCCCTGGACCGCTGCGAGGTGCGGGCGAGCGACTCGTTGGTGCCCACTGCCCGTGAGGTGGTCACGCCCCAGGCCGTGCTAGTGGTGATGCCGTCGGTGACCGATTCGCTGTCGCTTGTGCCGTAGGAGTAGCTCGCGTCCCTGCTGCGGGACCGGGTCGCGTGGCCGAACGGCATCAGGTTGCTTTCGTGGCTCGCGCCCCGGCCGCGGCTGCGGGACTCGGTCTCGCTGGCCGAGGTCGACGTCGAGACCGAATCTGCCCGGCCCACCGAGCTCGTGTACGAGTCACCGATGGTGTCGGTGACGGCCGTGCCGATGGTCTCGGTGAGCTGGCTGAGCACGAACCGGTGGTCGGTGCCGATCTGCTCGCTCGCGGCCTTCGCGTCCTCGGCATTGCCGAGCCGCATGAACACGACCGCAGCGTTGCCGCGCCCGATGCGCTCCCGCACGTGACCGGGCAGCGAACGGTAGGCGAGGATGAGCCCGGTCCTGGTCTGCTCGCACGCGTCGCAGAGCCGGTCGAGCACGTCGCCGCGGAGCTTGTCCGCGCCGAACAGGAACACGGTGTGCTGCCAGGGCCGCCCGGCGGGAGCCTGGCGGAGGATGTGCGTGAGCGCGGTGACGACAAAAGTACCGAGCACCCGGTTGCCGAACACGCCCGCGCGCCGGTCGGTCGAGACGACGCGGAGCCTGGCCGGGGCGAACGGGGTCAGCCGCGAGCCGAGGTTCTCCAGCTTCCGTAGCTGGGACTCCAGCGCCCAGGCGCGCTCGATCACGACCCGGTCGGCCGCGCCGCGGCCGAACATGGTGCCGATCCGCTCGAGCTGCCCGGCGTCGATGAGCCCGAGCCGCAGGTCGTCCCGCGGATCACCCACCTGCGCGAGCGCCCGCAGCGCCGCGTTGACCTGTGCGATCGTCGCTCGGCCGCCGAACATCTTGAGCACGCGCTCCAAAATCGCGTTGTCGTAGGACAGGTCCCGTGTGCTCGCGTGCTCCTCGCTCACGTTCACCACGAGGGAGAGCACGTCGGCGAGTTCCGCGCAGCCGAGACCGGCCGCCACGTCCAGCCTGGGCAGGTCGGCCGGGAGCACCCAGACCAGCGGATCGATGCCTGACCGCTGCGCGACGGAGATGAGGTCGGCGGCCGCCGCGCCCTCGGACAGGTCGACGACGGTGGCCTCGCCGCCCGCGCTCAGCCTGGACCCGCCGATCAGGGTGGCGAGCGCGGACCAGCCGGCGAGCGTGCCGCCGGCCACGTCGACGCGTTCGGCGCCACCGGGCAGCGAGACCGCGTACCACTGGAGCTGCCGATCGTAGGCGGCGCGGCGCTCCCGCCACTCGTGGAACCTGCGCGCGTGCTCCTCCTGCCACGCGTGCAGCCGGTTCTCCTGCTCCGCTCGGATCCGGCCGAGCCGCCGGCGTTCCTCGCCGATCCGCGACCGCAGCACCTGCTCACCCTGCCAGATCGCGTACCCGGCCGCCGCGGCCCCGATCAGGCAGATGACGATCCCGAACCCGGCGAGCAGGCCGCCGAGCAGCCCGGTGATCCAGGCGGCGAGGAGCCCGGCGGCAAGCACGAACGCGACGCAGAACGCTATCTTCAGCGGCCGGTTGAGCAGATTCTCCTCGCGGCGCTGCGCGGCCACCCACTCCGGGTTGAGCTGCTCCTGCTCGGGCGGCGTGGGCCGGCGGGGCGGCGGGCCCGGGTCCGGGCTCAGCAACGTGTACTGCCAGCCCAGGTAGACCCGGTCGGGACGGAACGGCTGCCGCCCGCGCGGCTGCCGCCCCCGGTCCTGCGCCGCGGACGTGGCGGTCACGTCGGCCATTCCCGGCGCTCAGGAAATTCGCCCGGCACCTGGGCGCCTGACCGCCCCGTTCCTGGCTGGCCGGCCGGGCCGACCGGGGTCGGCTGGTGGCGGTCCCCGGGCCCCTTGCGCCGCCTGCCGTGGCGGGCCCGCCCGCCCGGCGGGGGCCCGTAGGCATCCTCCGCGCCGGGGCCGGCCGGGGTCTGCGCCCGCGGAGGTCCGTGGGCGATGCCCGGGCCACCGGCCGCACCGGTGGGGCCACCATTGATCCCGAACGGCTGCCGCGGCGGCGGCAGCGCTGCGGTGGCGCCGCGTACGGCGGGCGGCGAGACCGCCGTGATGGTGACGGCGGCGCCGCGGCGGCGGCGTGACGGCGCGTGGAGCCGTGCGCGCACGGTCCTGCCCAGCGGGACGAGCCGCCGCCGCGGGGCCTTGACCAGCAGGACGAACTCGCCATTACCCAGGCCGCACAGGGACTCAGGCGACACGAGCGGCCGGAGGGTGTACGCCGTGCCGTTGGCCGGGAAGGCGGCCGGAGCGGCCGTGGCCGCGTCGCCTGGCGCCTGGGTGCCTGGTGCCGCAAAGCCCGCACCGGCAAAACCCGGGCCGGCAAAACCCGGGCCGGCAAAACCCGGGCCGAAGCCGGGTACGGCGGTGCCAGGTACGTCACCACCAGGTGGCCCATAACCAGGCGTGCCGTAACCAGGCACCGCGTAGCCGGGTGGCGTGGCACGTGGATCGGGCCCCACAAGCGTGGCCGGGCCGGCCCGGCCGGCGGCCATCTGGCCAGCGGGCCGCGGGCCGGAACCCTCGCTCGGCACCAGTTTCACGCCGGTGACCCGCGCGAAGCGTTCGGCCATGACCGGATCGGTCATCCGGTGGATCACGACCGCGTTCACGTGTTCGGCGAGCTTCTCCGCCGCCTGCGCCGAGGTGGTGGTCAGCACGGCGGGCAGGCCCGCCGCGCCGCCGCGAGCAACCAGGTCGGCCAGCACCGCGGTGGGCACGTCGCCGCACTGCTCGAACCAGACCAGGCCGTCGCCCTCGACGCCGATCCTGCGCAGCTCGCCACAGATCGCCATGACGTCCTGCGCGACCAGGCTGGCCACGGCGACCGCGGATCTGCCGCGGGAGTCGCTGTCGAGCGAGAACAGCACCACGGCCCGCTGCCTGATCGCCCGGCCGAGGTCGACACGCGAACTCGCTGGTTCGCCCGCGGCGTCCTCGGGCGGCGGCGCCAGCCACCGGCCGAGCGCCGACGAGCGGAGCTGCGTGAGCTGGCCGGCCAGGGTCACCATCGTCTGCGGGTCCGCCTCGACCAGGCTGGCCGAGACCTTGACCCGCTCGATCAGCCCCTCGCGCTGCGGGTGGAACCGTGGCACGTGCTGTGCCCTGGCGCGCAGGGCCGCCGGGTTGAGCAGGTGCAGGACCTCGTCGAGCATGGGCGTGCGCGGATCACCTGGGGCCGCGTCCGTCACGGCGAACAGGTCATTGAGGTAGGCACCGCAGCTGCGGCGGTACTGGTCGGCGGTGCCCGCCCAGTCGATCATCCCCATCACCATGGCCGCGCGGCGGCCGGGGTCACCACCCCGTAATGGTTCGTAGTGCAGCTGACCCGCGGCGGCGAAGACCTGCAGTGGCGTGCCTGTTGCACGGCAGACGATCGCGAACCATTCCGCGAGCTGTCTGCTGCCGGACAGGTCGACGGCGATCACCGGTTTCCTGCGCCTTATCGCGGCGTGCACGAGCTGGAAGCTGGTGCTTGTGGTGCCGGAGCCGCCCGCGCCGGTGCACAGAACTCCAGGGGTCACCTCGTCCCAGGACATGGCGGCGCGGCCGCCGCCGGGCGCCGCGATGCCGAGGCACGCCCCGTCTCTGGTCACGACTCCGCCCGCCCGGACGACGCGGGCCAGGTACCACCGCCGGATCGCGACGACCGCTCCCGGGCGGGGTGCGGGAACGTTCCACTCGTCGGTGTGCAGCCAGCTCAGCCAGGCGGCGATCGCTGCCTCGCCGGCGCCGGTCACGAGCGCGACCGGCAACTGCCGCGGCAGCCATCCGCCCACGCCGCCGAACGCGGCGCCGAGGTGCATGATCCTGGCCGGCGCCCCGCCGACGCCGCCCAGGTAGACGACGATGTGGCGCGGCCC
>DATFVJ010000126.1:0-2044 GCA_035260365.1 Streptosporangiaceae bacterium | reverse complement strand
CCGCCGCAACCCGCTGCCGGCCCGGCAGGTCATGCCGGTCATGCAGCCAACCGAAACTGGAGATCCGCAATGAGTACTCCCAGCCCCACCCCGGCTTATCCCGGCCCGTATCCAACCTACGGGCGCCCGGTCAATCCGCTCACCTACCTCGAAGGCAGCCCGGTGGGCTTCGGTGCAGCCATCAAGCAGGGGTTCAGCAACGGGTTCGTCTACCGCGGCCGCGCCTCCCGATCCGCCTACTGGTGGTTCTACCTGTTCACGCTGATCGTGAACGTTGCCTTCGATGCCATGATCTTCATCCCGCTGCAGGTGACCACCGGCGGCAGCAGCTTCCCGCTTACCGCCTTCTTCGTCATTCTCGCCATCTTCGTCATCGGTGGCATTTACCTGTACCTGGTACAGCTCGCGCTGCTTGTTCGCCGCCTGCATGACACCGACAGGTCCGGATGGTGGGTCCTCATCTGTCTCGTGCCGTTCGTAGGCCCGATCACCCTTCTTATCTTCACCTTGCTCGAGGGGACGCGAGGACCCAACAGCTACCAGCCCTAACCGGCTCCTGGCCCATGGCGCACAGATGGTGGATGCCTCGACAGGCATCCACCTGCGCCCACCTGCCCACACACGCGCTGGGGTACCAGGACTCGAACCTAGACTAACGGAGCCAGAATCCGTTGGGCTGCCAATTACCCCATACCCCAAGGGTCACGAGCCTCCGCTCGCGCCCGTGCAGTTTAGCCGAATCCGGAGCGGCGAGCCAAAGCGGGCGGCACGGGGCGCCCGGGCCGGCGTCACGGCGGTGCGCGCGACGCCTGCGTGTGTCAGCCGGCGACCGAGGCGAACGCGCGGTTGAGCCGGGCGAGGGTCCGGTCCCGGCCGAGCAGCTCCATCGATTCGAACAACGGCGGGGACACCCGCCGTCCTGTCACCGCGACCCGCAGCGGCCCGAAGGCGACCCTCGGCTTGAGCCCAAGACCGTCCACGAGCGCACCGCGCAACGCCGCCTCGATCGGTGCCGACGCCCAGTCCTCGACCGCCTCGAGCGCGGCGATCGACGCCTTCAGCACGGGCGCGGTGTCCGGTGTCAGGGTGCGCGCCGCCTCCTCCTCGATGGTGAAGTCCCGCTCGTCGGCGAAGAGGAAGCCCAGCATCGGCGCGGCCTCCGTCAGCCGCGAGATCCGCTCCTGGATGAGCGGCGCACCGGCGGCGATCAGCGCGGCGGCACGCTCGCCGACCGGGTCGCCAACCAGGCTTGCCGCCTGCAGGAACGGTGTGATCCGCGCCGCGAAATCGGCGGGCTCCAGCGCGCGGATCTTGTCACCGTTGATCGCTTCGAGCTTCTTCACGTCGAACTGCGCCGGGTTCCTGCCCACCCGGGAGAGATCGAACTCGGCGGCCATCTCGGCCAGCGAGAACTCCTCCCGGTTGTCCCCCGGCGACCAGCCGAGCAGCGCCAGGTAGTTGCACAGCGCCTCGGGCAGGAAGCCCTGCTCGCGGTACCAGGCGATGGACACGACGCCGTTGCGCTTGGACAGCTTCTGGCCGTCCTTGCCGAGCACGTACGGCAGGTGCCCGAATTTCGGCATCTGCTCGTCGGCCACGCCCATCGCCCGGTACACCACGATCTGCCTGGGCACCGATGACAGCAGGTCCTCGCCGCGCAGGATGTGCGTGATCTTCATGGCGATGTCGTCGACCGCGACGGCGAGCGGGTAGAGCGGGCTGCCGTCGGCGCGCGCGAGCACGAAGTCCGGCACCGCCGTGTGGTCGATCGTGACCTCGCCGCGGATCAGGTCGGTAAAGGTCGTCGATCCCTCGGGCACGCGGAACCGCACCACGGGCCGCCGTCCCTCGGCCTCGAAGGCCGCGACCTGCTCGGCGGTCAGGGTCCGAGGGACGGCGGCCCGTGGTGCGGTTCCGCGTGCCTGAGGGATCGACGACCTTTACCGACCTGATCCGCGGCGAGGTCACGATCGACCACACGGCGGTGCCGGACTTCGTGCTCGCGCGCGCCGACGGCAGCCCGCTCTACCCGCTCGCCGTCGCG